>JBEILC010000026.1:0-23311 GCA_040379425.1 Hyphomicrobiales bacterium | reverse complement strand
GGTGCCGATGTGTTCTTCGGCCTTTCGGTTGCGGGTGCGCTGACGCCCGCGATGGTGAAGAGCATGGCGGCCAATCCCATTATCTTCGCCATGGCCAATCCCGATCCGGAAATCCTGCCCGAGGATGTTCTCAAGGTGCGTGGCGATGCGATCATGGCGACGGGGCGTTCGGACTATCCGAACCAGGTCAACAACGTCCTGGGCTTTCCCTATATCTTCCGAGGCGCTCTCGATGTGCGCGCACGTACCATCAACGACGAGATGAAGATCGCCGCGGCGCAGGCGCTCGCAGGGCTCGCGCGGGAGGACGTGCCGGACGAGGTGGCAGCCGCCTACCACGGCTCGCGCCCCAGTTTCGGCCGCGATTACCTGATCCCCGTGCCCTTCGATCCGCGGCTGATCTCGACGGTGCCCGTCGCCGTCGCCAAGGCCGCCATGGAAAGCGGCGTTGCCCGCCGCCACATCGCCGATCTCGATGAATATGCCAACACGCTCTCGGCCCGCCTCGATCCCATCGCTGGAACGCTGCAAAGCGTGTTCGAGAAGGTGCGCGTGGCACCCAAGCGCGTGGTCTTCGCCGAAGGCGAGGAGGACCGCATGATCCGCGCGGCCAACAGCTTCGCCAGCGCAGGGCTGGGCCGCGCCATTCTCATCGGCCGCGAAGCCGAGATCGAGAAGACCATGGCGAGCGGCGCGCTGGAGCTCAACGAGAATGTCGAGATCTCCAACGCGCGCGTCTCCGACCGCAATGTCGATTATGCCAACTTCCTGTATGAGCGCCTGCAGCGCCGCGGCTTCCTGCTGCGTGACTGCCAGCGCATGGTGAATCAGGATCGCAACGTCTTCGCAGCCTGCATGGTGGCGATGGGTGATGCTGACGCCATGGTGACGGGCCTCACCCGGAATTTCTCCGTGGCGCTCGACAATGTGCGCCAGGCCATCGACAACCGCCCGGGCCACCGGCCGATCGGCGTCTCCATGGCGCTTGTCCGTGGCCGGACGGTTTTCATTGCCGACACGTCCATCCATGAGCTTCCCTCGGCGGAGGAACTGGCGGACATTGCGCAGGAAGCCGCCGGTGTGGCGCGCCGCTTCGGGTATGAGCCGCGCGTCGCGTTCCTGTCCTATTCGACCTTTGGCTATCCGCGCGGCGAGCGCTCCGAGTATGTCCGTAATGCCGTCGGGGTTCTTGACCGCCGTAATGTCGATTTCGAGTTTGATGGCGAGATGGCAGCCGACGTCGCGCTCTCGCGTGAGGCCATGGCCCTGTTCCCTTTTTGCAGGCTGACCGGGCCAGCCAATGTGCTGGTCATGCCCGCGGCGCATTCGGCTTCAATATCGACAAAGATGCTGCAGCAGCTGGGTGGGGTCACGGTGGTGGGCCCGCTCCTCACCGGCCTCGACCGCCCCGTCCAGATCGCGTCCATGTCGGCGACGGCCTCGGAGATCCTCAATCTCGCGGCCATCGCAGCATATGACATCAACCGTTAGGCTCGCCGAAATGCGCGAAGTCGCGCGCATTGATGGTTGAAACGGGCAGGATGATCAGAACGTCGATGGTGTTGAACTGGTGATCGATGACGGCACCGTCACCGATGTAGCATCCAAGCCGCAGATAGCCCTTGATCAGGGGCGGGAGATCCTTCAGCGCGCGCCGCTGGTCGATCCCGCCAGAGGGGATGCGGTGCATCTCCACCCGCCGTGCGGCAAGCGCGCGCACGCTCCATTCAGGCGGTGGTGTGGCTTCGGCGAGAAGGCTCAGCGCCACGGCATGGGCCTCGGGATCGGTGCCCTCAAGGCTGGCGCAGCCGAGCATCACGTCCATTCGGTAGGCTCGTACATAGTTCCAGATGCCCTGCCACAGGAGCTCGACGACAGGCTTGGTGCGAAACGGCTTCAGGACACAGGAGCGCCCAAGTTCGAGAAAGCGCAGGCGAGGTTTCGCTCTGATCAGCGGCGCGATATCGAATTCGTCCTGGCAGTAGAAGCCGCCATGGGCCTCTGCCACGTCCTGCCTCAGCAGGCGGTAGGTGCCGATCAGCTCTCCATCCTTCACGGTAATGGCGCCGGTTGAACGCTGCTCCCCCGTCTGCACCACGAGAAGGTGATCGCAGATCGGATCGAAGCGGTCATGGTCCATCTGGCTCAGCGCAGCATCGCCCTCGGCATTTGCGCCACGTTCCTCGTAGAACACCTTGTAACGGAGGCGCTGGCAGGCCTCGACCTCCGCTGCACCAGTGGCTACGCGAAGGATCAGCGTGCTGCGAACGGCTGTTATGTCAGGCGATTGCGTCAGGGCATCTCACTCCTCATAGGGGCTGTGCCACAGACACAGCTTGTTTGACAGTCCTGTGACGCTGTTTCTCAGGCCGCTGTCTGGAAGGCAGCGAGTTTCTGCCGATAGCTCAGGGCCTCCGCGATATGGATGCGCGAGACCTCCTCGCGCGCGTCGAGATCGGCGAGGGTGCGGGCCACGCGAAGCACGCGGTGATAGCCTCTTGCCGAAAGGTTCATGGCATCGGCTGCCTCGCGCATCAGTTTGAGGCCTGCGGCATCGGGTGTCGCAATGGTTTCAAGCAACTCTCCGTCGGCCTCGGCATTGGTGCGCAGTTCGGGCTTGCCCAGCCTGGCGAGGCGCTGGGCCTGAATCTGCCGGGCGGCGGAGACGCGTGCTGCAACACCGCTGCTTGCTTCCTTAGGCGGCGGCAGGCTGAGGTCGGAGGCCTTGATGGCGCGCAGTTCGATCTGCATGTCCATCCGGTCCAGGAGCGGGCCGGAGAGGCGGGCTTGGTAGTCCGCCGCACAGCGTGGACCCTTGCGGCAGAGGTGGCCCGGTTCGCCCGCCATCCCGCATTTGCAAGGGTTCATGGCGGCGATGAGCTGGAACCTTGCGGGGTAAGTGACGTGATAATTGACTCGCGCCACCACGGTCTCTCCCGTCTCCATGGGCTGGCGGAGCGCTTCCAGCACCCGCGGCTGGAATTCCGGCAGTTCGTCGAGGAACAGGACGCCATGGTGGGCGAGCGCCATTTCACCTGGCTTGGCACGAAGCCCGCCGCCGACCAGCGCGGGCATGCTCGCCGAATGATGCGGTGCGCGGAATGGCCGCCGCCGTGACAGCTTCCCGCCTGAAATCTCCCCCGCGAGCGAGGCCACCATGCTGACGTCCAGCATCTCGCGCGAGTCCATCGGCGGCAGGATGGAGGGCAGGCGCTGTGCCAGCATGGATTTTCCAGCTCCCGGGGGGCCGACCATGAGCAGGTGATGTCCGCCGGCCGCTGCCACCTCGAGTGCGCGTTTGGCGCTTTCCTGTCCCTTCACGTCGCGAAGGTCCGGCATGGGTTCGCTTTCGCCCGCAATTGCCGGCTTGGGCCTCGTCAGAACCTGTGTGCCCCGCACATGGTTGATGAGCTGTATCAGGTTTTCAGGCGCCAGAATGTCCGCGTCTTCTCCCGCCCAAGCGGCTTCAGGACTCGAGGCCTTGGGGCAGATCAGTCCGAGATCCCGGCTATTGGCGGCAATCGCCGCCGGCAGTACGCCCGACACATTAAGGATGGCGCCGTCAAGCGCCAGTTCGCCCATCACCACATAGCGGTTCAGGAAATCCTGGGGGATGATGCCCAAGGCGGAGAGAACAGCGAGTGTGATGGGCAGGTCGAAATGACTTCCTTCCTTTGGAAGATCCGCAGGCGACAGGTTCACAACGAGGCGCTTGCCCGGCAGAGCTAGGCCAATGGAATGGAGCGCCGCGCGCACCCTCTCCCGGCTTTCAGCGACGGCCTTGTCTCCGAGGCCCACCACGCTGAACAGCACCATGCCAGAGAGAAATTGCGCCTGGACATCGACCAGCACGGCCTCGATACCCTGAAACGCCACCGTTGCTGCTCGCGAAGTCATGTTGGTGCATTTTCCCCTGCGGCATAATGCTACAGAAGGCTGCAAAAATCGTCAAGAACGTTTGATGAACGCGGGTCAGGAAGAGCTTGCCGGACCGTCTGTTGGTGCTTCGTTGCCGGAAAGCGTCACGTTCCGCGCATTGATGCGCACGCGCTTCACCCGGCGCGGGTCGGAATCGAGGATCTCGAATTCAAGGCCGCTGGTATGGCGGATGATCTCGCCACGCGCGGGCACCCGGCCCGCAATCTTGAAGATCAAGCCTGCCAGCGTGTCGGCCTCTTCTTCCTCTTCCTCAGGCAAGAGATCGACGCCGAGCAGCGCCTCGAGAGCCGCAAGGTCGATGCGTCCGTCGGCGGCATAGATCTTTTCCTCGACGGGTTTGATCTCGAGGTTCTCATCCGTGTCATGCTCGTCGGAAATGTCACCCACGATCACCTCGACGAGGTCCTCGATCGAAACGAGTCCCTCCGTGCCGCCATACTCGTCGATAACGATGGCGAGATGCGTGTGGCTTGCCTGCATGCGCACGAGGAGGTCGCTCGCCGGCATGGAGGGCGGTACGAACAGCACCTCGCGGTTCAGCCCCGCCTGCTTCACAGTGGTTGCAAGTGTCGCGGCCGCGATGCTGAGGCCTCCGGCAGGTCTCTCGGCCTTCTCGGCTCTTTCCGCCTTGGTGCTCCGCCGCTTCTTCGTGCCCCTTGCTGCCATCCAGCGCAAGAAGTCCTTCACATGGATCATGCCGGTGACGCCGTCGAGCGTTTCGCGGTAGACCGGCACACGCGAATGGTTCGCATCGATGAACTTCTCGAGCAGGTCCTGCATCGAATCCGCCTCGTCGATGGCGACGATGTCGACGCGTGGAACCATGACGTCATCCACCCGCAAACCGGAGAATTCGATGATGTTGAGCATCATCGACCTGGCTTCCTGGCCCACCGTCTCTCCCGGGTTTAACGCCTCGTGGCTTTCGATGGCGCCTTCAAGGCTCTCCCTCAGGCCGATGTCGCGGCTGCGGCCGAACTTCGCCCTCAGGCGCTGCCAGATGCTTTCCCGTCCGGTATCGGGGCCCGTTGCGCCGGTGGTGTCAGTGTCACTCATAGGGATCGGAAATACCCAGATCTTTCAGGATGCTCGCCTCGAGCCGTTCCATCGCTTCGGCGTCCTCGTCGATTTCATGATCGAAACCAAGGAGATGCAAAATCCCATGCACAATAAGGTGTGCCACATGGTCATGCAACGTCTTGCCCTGCTCCGCCGCTTCCCGTGCGATCACGCCATGGGCCAGCACAATGTCGCCAAGGGGGCGCGGCTCGCCAGCGGGAACTGGCATGGCTGGCGCCGGAAAGGACAGCACATTGGTGGGTTTGTCCTTGCCGCGCCACTGGGCGTTGATCCCGGCAATCGTTGCGTCATCGGTGAACAGGAGGGCGACGAGCCCATCGCCCGAATCTGACTTTGCATGGGCAAGGGTTGCCGCCACTGCTGACGTGGCTAGTGCGTCAAGCCCGGCAAGCGCCGGCCAGGCGTCATCCTCGACCTCGATCGAAACAGTCATTTTTTTGGCTTGGAAGCCTTCTTGTCGTAGGCCGCAACGATGCGGCCCACCAATGCATGGCGCACGATGTCCGAGTTGCTGAAGCCCACTGCGGCGACACTCTGAACGCCCTTCAGGACCGACACCGCGTCCGACAGGCCTGAGTTCACTCCCGAGGGAAGATCGACCTGTGTGGGATCGCCCGTCACCACCATACGGCTGCCTTCGCCGAGCCGCGTCAGAAACATCTTCATTTGCTGCGGCGTGGTGTTCTGGGCCTCGTCCAGGATGATGAAGGCCGAGGAGAGCGTGCGGCCACGCATGAAGGCCAGCGGTGCAATCTCGATCTGGTTCTCCGCGATGCCCTTGGCGACGAGACTCGCCGGCATCATGTCATACAGTGCGTCGTAGAGCGGGCGGAGATAAGGATCGACCTTCTCCTTCATGTCGCCCGGCAGGAAGCCCAGCCTTTCGCCCGCCTCGACCGCCGGCCGCGACAGCACGATGCGGTCGACCTCGCCGTTCATCAGCGCTTCCGCCGCGCAGGCCACCGCCAGATAGGTCTTGCCGGTACCGGCCGGGCCAATGCCGAAGACCAGTTCATTGCGGCGGATGGCGTCGATATAGGCGCCCTGTGTGGGGGTTCTCGCCATCACCAGCTTGCGCCGGGTGCGGATGGCACTGCCTGGGATGTTGGTTTCCTGTGCCTCGCGCATGCGGATCGCCCCCTCGACTTCGCCCTTGGTGATGTCGAGACCGCGGCGGGCCCGGTTGTAGAGCGCCATCAGCACGTCTCGGGCCGCGTTGCGGGCCGAATCAGTCCCCCGCACCGCAAGCCGGTTGCCCCTCGGCGTGATATCCACGTCCAGCCGATGCTCAAGCACGGCAAGGTTCTCGTCATGCTCGCCGCAGAGCAAGGACAACAGCCGGTTATCGTCGAAGGAAAGGGTGAGGATGTCTGAGATGCCTTCCCGGGAGCCGTTCTTCGGGCTGCCGATCTGGGCCGCAGTGACGGGCGGATTCAAGGAATCAGTTCTCCGTGTTTAAGCTGCCCGGGCATAATGGCCCGAAAGACTGTTGGTTCCAACCCCTGTTATGTGGGTATTCACGATCCGTCCGATAAGGGAAATCTCCGCGTCCAGATGGACGGATTGCAGATAGGGCGAGCGTCCAACGAGCTGACCTGCATCCCGGCCGGGCTTTTCGAGCAGGACGGGCACCGTGCGCCCCACCATCGCGGCGTTGAACTCCGTCTGCTGGCGGTGGATCAGCTTCTGGAGCTCCTGGAGCCTGGCTGATTTCTCGGGTTCGGGAACCTGCTTTTCATGCCCGGCCGCAGGCGTTCCCAGGCGTGGTGAGTATTTGAAGGAATAGGCGCTCGCATAGCCCACCTCGTGGGCGAGCGAGAGTGTCGACTCGAAATCTTTCTCCGTCTCGCCGGGAAAACCGACGATGAAGTCGCCCGAGATCGCTATGTCGGGCCTTGCCTTGCGCACCTTCTCAATCAGCCGGAGGTAGTGTTCCGCGCTGTGGCCGCGGTTCATGGCCTTGAGCACGCTGTCACTGCCGGACTGCACCGGCAGATGCAGATAGGGCATGAGCTTCGGGTTTTCGGCATGGGCGGCGATCAGGTCTTCCGTCATGTCCCGCGGATGGCTCGTGGTGTAGCGCAGCCTTTCGATACCCTCGATGCGTGACAGTTCGGCGACGAGACCCGCAAGGCTGAGCGTGCGGCCTCCGGCATCAAGGCCGTGGTAGGCGTTGACGTTCTGGCCCAGCAGGGTGAACTCCCTGACACCTTGCGCCGCCAGCTTTCGGGCTTCGCCCAGCACCTGGTCCACGGGGCGCGAAAACTCGGCGCCGCGCGTATAAGGCACGACGCAGAAGGTGCAGAACTTGTCACAGCCCTCCTGCACGGTCAGGAAGGCGGCAACGGCCTTGCCGGGTTCCCGCGCCTTCAGACCCTCGAACTTCTCTTCCGCCGGAAAGGCGGTCTCGACGATTGCCTTCTCGCCTTTCGCCTGGCGCGCCAGAAGCTGCGGCAGGCGGTGATAGGTCTGCGGCCCGAACACGAGGTCGACCGCGGGTGCCCGCCTGACGATCTCCTCGCCCTCCGCCTGGGCCACACAGCCCGCGACGGCGATCAGCATCTCGCCTCCTTCGGCAGCGCGCGCGGTCTTCATCCGGCGGATCTTGCCCAGTTCGGAATAGACCTTCTCCGCCGCCTTCTCGCGGATGTGGCAGGTGTTGAGTATGACAAGGTCGGCGTCTTCGGGTGCAGAGGTTTCGACATAGCCGAGCGGCGCCAGAACATCGCGCATGCGCTCGCTGTCATAGACGTTCATCTGGCAGCCATAGGTCTTGACGAAGACCTTCTTGGGGGCGTTGTCCATGCCTGGCCTCTAGCTGATTTTGGCCGGATCGTGAAGCGCAAGAGCAACACCCCTGCGCACCTGTTCCTCGGCATGGCGGGCCAGCGCCTTGCGGCTCCGCTCACCGCTCAGGGAAAGGGGCGGGTGGCAAGTGACGGACACTTCGATGGGCCCGGTGGCCAGGGCTTCCAGCAGATGCGGTGCGAGGTCCATGTCGCCGTACCAGGCATAGGAGGGCATGAGCCGCCGGTTCATCGGCAGGTTCCGATGGCCCCGGTAAGTGATCGACACGGGCTGGACCAGAACGCCCTCATACTCGGCTGCCCCGAAGAATGAACTCTTGAAGGGCAGCACGCGTCGGCCATCGCTCGAGGTGCCCTCCGGAAAGAGTACGAGGATGTCGCCTGCCTTCAACCGCTCACGCATGTCGTCGCGCGAGGTGCCGGTGGCATGGCGGCGGTTGCGGTCGACGAAGACGGTGCGCTGAAGCCTCGCAAGGCTCCCAAAAAACGGCCAGGCATTGACCTCCTGCTTGGCCACGAAAGAGACGGGCGCCACGGCACTCAGCACCACGATGTCCAGCCAACTCACATGATTGCTGACGATCAGCAGCGGGCCCTGCTCTGGCGGCTTGCCCGAGACCGTCACGCGAATGCCAAGGATGCGGCTGACAAGCCGGTGGTAAAGCATTGGAAAACGTCTGGCCATGCGAGGCCAGAACCAGACGAAGGCCTGTTGCAAGGGCATGAGTGGCAGGGTCACCGCTGCAAAGCAAGCCAGGATCGCCCATGGCCTCAGCCTGTTCACGGAGAAAGCTCCCGGCGCATGACGATGGCGTCTTCCCGGCCCCCGGCGTGTGCGTAATAGCCCTTCCGCCGGCCAGCCTCCGTGAAGCCCATGGCCTGATAGAGTCCCCGCGCCGCAACGTTCGAGGTAGCGACCTCGAGAAACACCTGGCGCACGCCGCGGGCCTCGAGTGCCGCCAGTTGATGCGTCAGAAGCTGGCGCGCCACACCCCGGCGCTGGACCGGAGCCCGTGTCGCGATGGAGATGATTTCCGCCTCGTCCGCTGCCTGGCGCGTCAGCACGAAGGCCAAGGGCTCTCCCTGCCCGAAGGCTACCAGCGCGGCGGCACCCGGCGTGCCCAGCAACGCCTCGAAGGATTGGGTATTCCAGCCCGCCTCGAAGGATTCAGCGTGAATGGCGGCGAGCAGCGGCGCTGCCGTGCTGGACACCTCCTCGACGGTGATGGTGCTTGCCTGCCGAAGCGGTGTGGCCTGCGGCTTGGCATCTGGTGCGCGAAGGTAGAGGGGTGCGGGCATGTTCTGCGCAGGCGCCTCGGCTGCAAGCCGCGCGAAGCGGGCGGCAACAGGCAGGTCATACGCTTCCGATGCTGAGACACCGATTCCTGCGTGAGCGGTGATGATGGAGTGCTTTGCAGTGCCGATCACCAGCGTTCCGGGCGGCATGGAAGCCGCCGCGGCAGCCGGCGTGGTGATGTGTGGAGCCACGATCATCTGCCGCTGGCCGTCGAAGGATGCGGCATAGATTTCCCCGTTACGTGCATCCGCCACCACCAGCAAGGGGCTGTCCGCAGTTTCATTGGCAGCAATCGCCGAGAGGCTGTCGATGCCGATCACCGGAATGCTCCTGGCAAGTCCGAGGCCTCTGGCGAATGACAGCCCGATCCGCACGCCGGTGAAGGTGCCGGGGCCGATTGTAACGGCAATCCGGCCGAGCTCCGCCATGCTCAACCCGGCGGCGCGCAACACCTCCGCCACCATGGGCGCCAGTGCTTCTGCATGGCCTCGTTCCATGGGCTGGCATGCCTCGGCCAGAGGCAGAGGATGATCGGTATCGACCACCGCCGCTGAGCAGGCGGCCATCGCCGTATCGAGGCTCAGGATCTTCATGGGGCGGCGTGATAAGCCGCCCGGGTGTCAGACGTCAAACGGCCCGCACTTCGCTCACTTCCGGAACAAAATGGCGGAGCAGGTTTTCGATCCCGTGCTTCAAGGTGGCGGTGGAACTTGGGCAGCCCGCGCAGGAGCCTTTCATGTTCAGGAAAACAATCCCTTCGCGGAAGCCCTGAAAGGTAATGTCGCCGCCATCCTGGGCCACAGCGGGCCGCACGCGCGTGTCGAGGAGCTGCTTGATCGTAGTGACGATCTCCGCATCCTCTTCGGCGAAGAACTCCTCGCCCTTCGTCTCGGCCAGCTGTTCGCCCACCAGCATTGGCGCGCCGGAGAGATAGTGGTCCATGATCATCCCGAGGATCGACGGCTTCAGGTGCTGCCACTCCGCACCGGACTTGCTCACCGTAATGAAATCCTGGCCGAGAAACACGCCGGAGACGCCGGGCACCGAGAACAGTTTTTGGGCCAGCGGAGACTCTTCGGCAGAGGCCGCATCGCGGTAATCGCGCGTCGCACCCGGCAAGACGGGCTTTCCGGGAAGGAACTTCAGTGTGGCAGGGTTGGGTGTCGCTTCAGTCTGGATGAACATGTCCGATTCCTCTGGTCGGGATTCATATAGTCCCAGTTTAGAACCATTTCAAACTGTTCAACGCAGCCATCACCGCCCGGGATCAGAAAACCTGGCTCAGGAGACGATAAAGCCCACGATCTCCCGGGCTTTCCGCACGATCGGCTGGGCAATGGCGCGGGCCCGGGCGGAACCATCCCTCAGCACACCCTCGACATAGGCGGGATCGGCCTGAAGGCGCTTGGTCTCCTCGCCGACGGGCCCCAGCTTGGCGACTGCAAGATCGGCAAGTGCATTCTTGAACACCGAGAACTGCCCGCCGCCATATTGGGCCAGCACCTTGTCCACGCTCTCGCCCGAGAGGGCGGCATAGATGCCCGTCAGATTGTCGGCTTCGGGGCGGCCCTTGAGGCCTTCCGCCTCGCTCGGCAGCGGCTCGGCATCGGTCTTGGCCTTGCGGATCTTCTTGGCGATCGTATTGGCATCATCCGTCAGGTCGAGGCGGGAGAGGTCGGAGGGGTCGGACTTGGACATCTTCTTGGTGCCGTCCCGCAGGCTCATCACGCGGGTCGCGGGTCCGGTGATGTAGGGTTCGGGCGGCACGAAGAAGATGCCGTCCTCGAAGCCAGCGGCCTTGATCGCATCGGCACAGTCGAGGTTGAATTTGTTGGCGATGTCGCGCGCCAGTTCCAGGTGCTGCTTCTGGTCCTCGCCCACCGGCACATGCGTGGCATGATAGCCGATGATGTCGGCCGCCATCAACACCGGGTAGGTATAGAGGCCGACTGAGGCCTGCTCCTCGTCCTTGCCGGCCTTCTCCTTGAACTGGGTCATGCGGTTGAGCCAGCCGATGCGGGCAATACAGCCAAGGATCCAACTCAGTTCCGCGTGCTCGGCTACCTGCGATTGGTTGAAGATGATACTCTTCTTCGGATCGAGGCCGCAGGCGAGATAGGCTGCCGTAACGTCCACGATCGCCTTGCGGAGTTCGGCCGGATCCTGCCAAACGGTGATCGCATGCATGTCGACCACGCAATAGATGCACTCATGCGTGTCCTGCATGTGGATCCAGTTCAGCATGGCGCCGAGATAATTGCCGAGATGCAGGTTTCCGGTGGGCTGCATGCCGGAGAAGACGCGCGGAACGAACTTGGACATCGAAAGATCCCTTGGGCTGGATGGGCGCCGCTTATGCCCGCAAAACCACCCCCTGAAAAGAGCTTAAGCCCGGCTTGCCAGCGGCCCCCCGGCCCGGTCTAAGGTGGGCCATGCCGGAACTCCCCGAAATTGAAACCGTGATGCGCGGCCTGAAGCCGGTGCTCGAGGGCCGCCGGGTTGCCTCAGTGGCATTGCGCCGGAGCGGGCTGCGCTTTCCGTTTCCAGAAGACTTTGCCGGGCGCCTCACTGGCCGTCGGGTGACCGGCCTGTTGCGGCGGGCGAAATACATCCTGGCCTCGCTCGATTCAGGCGAAGTCCTGCTGGTCCACCTCGGCATGACGGGCCGCTTCACGGTGTTCTCGGGCGCTGGAACGCGAAATCTGGGTGAGTTTTGTTTCGAGGCCGCCGCGGGCGAGGCGGGCGAAGGCCCCCATGACCATGTGGTGCTGGGCCTCGATGACGGCACGCGCATTGTTTATTCCGATCCCCGGCGCTTTGGCATCATGGACCTGTTCCCGGAACCGGACGCCGCCACGCACAAGCTGCTCCGCGCCATCGGGGTCGAGCCCATGGGCAATGCCTTCCATGCGGCCTATCTGGCGGAGCGCTTCCGCGGCAAGGCAGCACCGCTCAAGTCCGCTCTTCTCGACCAGCACATCATCGCGGGGCTCGGCAACATCTATGTCTGCGAGGCCCTGTTTCGTGCCGGGCTGTCGCCCCGGCGCAAGGCCGGGACGCTGGTGCGCAAGAAGGGCCATGACCCGCGCCTCGAGGAACTGGTGCGCCACATCCGCGAGGTGCTGGACGAGGCCATCGCAGCAGGCGGCTCGACGCTGCAGGACTTTGCCCATACGGATGGCGCGGCCGGTGCCTTCCAGCAGCGCTTCCTGGTCTATGACCGGGAGGGGAAGCCCTGCACCACCTGCGGGGCCCCGATCGAGAGGCTTGTGCAGTCGGGCCGATCCACCTTTTACTGCCGCAAGTGCCAGAGCTGAGGACGGGGAGCCCATGACGTACCAGAACATCATCGTCGAAACACATGGCAATGTTGGCCTCGTGACCCTGAACCGCCCGCAGGCCCTCAACGCCCTCAACGAGGCGCTCATTACGGAATTGAACCAGGCGCTTGGCAGTTTCGAAACCGATCCGGCCATCGGCTGCATGGTGATCACGGGCAGCGAGAAGGCCTTCGCGGCCGGGGCGGACGTTAAGGAAATGGCGAACAAGACCTATGTCGACGCCTATCTGGGCCGCTTCCTTGATGGCTGGACGAAGCTTTCGGAGACGCGAAAACCGGTGATCGCCGCCGTCTCGGGCTTCTGCCTGGGCGGCGGGCTGGAACTGGCCATGATGTGCGACATCATCATCGCGTCCGAGACGGCGCGCTTTGCCCTGCCGGAAATCACGTTGGGCATCATGCCTGGGGCCGGCGGCACGCAACGCCTGCCGCGCCTGATCGGAAAGGCAAAGGCCATGGAGATAATCCTCACCGGCCGCATGATCGATGCCGCCGAGGCTGAGCGCGCCGGGCTGGTGTCACGTGTGGTGGCGGCGGACAAGCTCCTCGAGGAGGCGCTCGCTGCCGCGGCGAAGATCGCGTCCTATTCTCAACTCATCGTGATGATGGCGAAGGAAGCCGTGAACCGCTCCCAGGAAACGACGCTCGCGGAGGGCGCCCGCTTCGAGCGCCGCCTGTTCCTCTCGATGTTCGCGACCGAGGACCAGAAGGAAGGCATGCAGGCCTTCATCGCCAAGCGGAAGCCGGTGTTCCGCAACCGGTGACCACCGCCATCTGGCGCATTTGAAGCGAATGCGGACATTGCAAGATCGAAGGAATGGACTCCGGTTCCATTAACGGTCCGGAAGATCGGTTGTCGAACGTCTCGTCTATAGATTGTATAACCCCACCATGAATGGCCGAAAATACTGACCCTTGGTCTTGTTTGGGAACATGTGTCGGGAAATGCAACCATGTGTAGCATCATCAAATATGTTAAGAACATCCCCTAAAAGTTGAAGGGTATGCACAGATGAGCCGTATTCATCTTACACCACAACATGATCGTGTCCCAATCCGTGGTGTAGCTGACGGCGGCGGTCGCCGAGCTTTTCCGGCTGGGCCGGGATGATCAGCTGGCCACGGCTGGCAGGCAGACGTCACCAACATGGCGCTGATTCTGACCGGGTGGACGTTCCAGCGGAACATAAACCTGCCACAACCGGGCACGTTTTTGTTCAATGCGAACGGCCACGAACCTGGCTCATTCACCGTCATGGGAAGCACCTTCAGTCAGCCCGGACAGGCCAAAGGCATCGCGGCTCTCGACATGCTGGCGGCCCATCAGAGAACGGCAGAGCACATCGCCTTCAAGCGGATCCTGCACTTCATTACCGATACGCCGTCATCCTCCTCCGTGAGGTCCCTTGCCCGGACCTTCTTGCGGTCCGGTGGCAATCTCCGTTTGGTTTCGGAGGCACTTCTGCTTCTCCCGGAAGCCTGGACAGCGCCCATGGAGCGCCTGCGCCAGCCACAGGAATGGCTGGTCTCCATGGCCCGCGCCGTTGGCTTCGGCCCGTCCAAGGGTGATCTCATGTTCCAGCGGTTCGTGAACTGGGGATGGCTTTCGGCGCTCAATCAACCCCATTGGCACTGTCCCACGCCCGATGGGCACCCGGACGTGAATGCCTTCTGGATATCACCAGATGCCATACGCAACCGGCGTGACGCAGCCCGTGCATTTTGTGCAAGCTTTCTCATGGGTGACGAGCCGTGGGTCAGCGCGGCTGTTGCGGCAGCCGACCCGGTGAGGCGGCAGAATTATTGGCGCAACAAACGGCCTGAGCTGACCGATCCCGCAAAGTTCGCGCAGGATCTGCTTCCGGGCGTCCTGCCGGCGGCCACGATCACGGAACTCGCGACCCTCAACCGGGCTGATGATACCCAGGTGCTGTCGAACCTGGCTCTTCTCTTCATGACCCCCGAATTCCTGAACAGGTAACGGAAGGCCAAGAACATGTCAGAACACCATCTTGAACCCCTTCCGTCCCGCATAGCGGATGCCGCTGCCGAAGGCTGTGAGGAATCGCGCCTCCTGGTCAGCCGGCGGGCCATGCTCGGCATGTCGGCAGGCTTCTTTGCCTGGACTTTCGCACCCCGCTCGGCGGAAGCAGAGGTAAATCAGAAGCGTCTGCTGATCGTGGTGCTGCGCGGTGGCCTGGACGGTCTGCACGTGGCGCCGCCCACGGCTGATCCGAATTACCTCGCGCTTCGGGCCAACTGCGTTCCGAGGCAGCTTGAGAAGATTGACGCCACCTTCAGCTTGAATGCGGAGATGTCGAATTTCCTCAGGATGTTCAAGGCCGGCAATGCGGCGCTGGTGCATGGCATCGCTCCACCGTTACGGATCCGTTCCCACTTCGAGTGTCAGGACAATCTGGAATCCGGGCTTCCCGCGGCAGGCGACACCTCCACGGGCTGGTTGAACAGGCTGCTTGGTGAGTTGCGGCGCGGCGATCCCGTGCAGGCGCCGGAGGGCATCGAGATCGGTCCAAAACCGCTGATCCTGCGCGGTCCGGCGCCGTTTCTCGCATGGAGTTCAACCAGTATCCCGCGCAGTGGCTGGGTCAAATACAACACGGCCGTGGACAAGGTCCTCGGGGCGTCCGCGCCCAGCTACCAACAGCTCCTATAGCAGGGCCTCAAAACAGACGCCTTCGCCATGGGACTGACGGACACGCTGCCGCAGACCAACTCGTCGTGGCGCAATTCTTTCCGGGGTGCCGGCCGGCTACTTGCCTCGCCCACGGGACCGCGCATCGCTGCGCTGACCCTTTCCGCATGGGACACGCATGAGGGTCAGGTCAATGGCCTGTCGCGGGATCTCGCGACGCTTGATCAGGGCCTTGGCGATCTCGAAGCCGTGATGGGCCCAGCCTGGGCTCAGACCGTTGTCATCTGCGTGACCGAGTTCGGACGGACGGTCCGGGTCAATGGCACGAATGGAACCGATCATGGCGTGGGGACCATCGCCTTCCTCGCTGGCGGTGCGGTCGCCGGCAACAATATCCACACGCAAAACTGGGCGGGTCTTGCCCCCAGGGATCTGCAGGATGGGCGTGATCTCCGGGCCATGATCGATACCCGCGCCCTGTTCAAGGGCGTGCTCCAGGAGCATCTCGGCCTCGACAACAAATTTCTGAGCCGAAATGTCTTCCCCAACAGCCTGAGTGTCGCCCCGCTCAAGGGCCTGATCAAGAGCTCATCGACCGCAAAGCCGACCATTGTATCATCGGCGCGGTCCGCTTCCCAGCCTCAGGTGGCGGCCACGCCGATCTCCCAATACCGGCAGCAGCAAAGCATGTAATCGCAACACCAGAGGGCGCCCCTGGGGCGCCTTCTCCTCACGCCGGGTAGATCACGCCCTTCTTGACGATGATGTTTCCATAAAGTCGCGGCTCGCTCGATGCGACGATGGCGAAGCAGGCCTTCACCTTGTTGTAGAAGTCGCTGCCGACGAGTGGCACGATTTTCTGCTGCGGTTCATGCTTCAGCAACACGGTGATGAAGTCTTCGAAGACGGGTTCCATGCGCTTTGGGTCCATGTAAGCCGCGGGCCGCCAGACGGCTTCTGGCACCATGTCGTCAACCGGCATGACTGAAAGAATGGCGTCGAGAATCCGCGGTGCGCCGTGCCCGTCGAGCCGCACCACGCGCTTGCCGTGTTCCTCGGCCGGGTAGTTGCCATCCACGATGGCGATTTCATCACCATGTCCCATGGCGCGCAGCACGCGCAGCAAGTCAGGGCTCAGCAACGGATCAATTCCCTTGAGCATCAGTGTCTTTCCTTGAACAGGACATTGCGGTTGATCATGAAGTTGTCAAACAGCGGCAAGCTGGCGGCGCCGAGCGCGCGGGCATCAGCCCCAATCATTCCTTCGAGTACTGGAAACTCGGCGAGGCCCTGCCGGTCAACAGACTGCAAGGCCCTCTGCACCGCTGCCACGAAAGCGGCGCGAACGTGGAGCGGAACAGCGCCATCAATGATGATCGCCGCGCAATCGAGCACCGCCATCACGCCAGCAGAGGCGATTGCCACTTCGGCTGCAGCGCGTTCCATCCAGCGCTCGAGTGCGGGGCCAGAGCCTTTCCAATGGGCAAGGTCACGCCACAGCAACTCGGGGTCACCGCCATCGCGTTGGATTTCACGCTCGAGTGCCGCAAGTGACGTTGCATGTACAAGCTGCCGCGCTTGCCCATTGGCTGAGGTCACAGGAAATGAGGCCAGAGCCCCGGCATTTCCTCTCTGTCCGAGATACAGATTTCCATTGAGGACGACGCCACCGCCGATGAAGTAGCCGAGGTAGAAATAGGCGAAGTCGGTCAAGTCGCGGCCACGGCCAAACAGGAGTTCAGCCGCACAGGCCGCCGAGGCGTCATTGCAGAAATGAATGGGCCAGGGAAACAATCGGCCAATCTCGAGCTGCAGGTCGAAGTGCCGCCATGCCATGAGCACATCCGCAGGGGCGCCAACCTCTTCCGCCCAGTTCCAGAGTTCGAAGGGTGCAGCAATGCCGATGCCGCTGATCCGTTCGCGCTGGCGGGCGGAAAGCGGGCCGGTGAGTTCGGCTACTCCCGCCCTCAGAAAAGCAATGAGCTCCGAGGGGGAGGGGAAGGCATAGGGCTGATGGATTGTGTGTCTCACCTGGCCGGCGAGATCGACCAGCATCAGGTCGCCCGAGCGCCGTCCTACCTTGAGGCCGATCGAAAAGGCACCCTCGGGATCGAGCTCGAAGGGCACCAGCGGCTGGCCCACCTTCCCGCGGAGCGGCGTGCGCCGTTTCAGCAGGCCGTCGGCCTCGAGCTGCCGCACGATGACCGAGACAGTCTGTGCCGAGAGGCCGGTAAGGCGCGCCATTTCGGCCTTCGGAAGCTGTCCATGCAAGCGGACCAGCGAGAGGATCAGCCGTTCATTGTAGAGCCGGACGCCCGTCTGGGTGGTGCCGCGTGACAGGGCAGGGGCAGTCTCGCCCCTCGTGCCGCCACTGGCCCATTCCATTGCCATTCAGATCAATCCCTAAGCAGGTACGCTCAGAATTCCAGCAGGTGGACGCAGCTGTCAATCAATAAATCAACCCGGTTTATTTATTGACAGGCGTCAGTTTTTGGTTTGAGAATGCGCCACGTGCAGGAGGGGGAGGAACCGTCCTCTCCCGCACCGGTAGAAGCAATTCGAACAAACCCCATCAGGGGTAACACCACCAACGGGAGGACCCATGAAGACCCTTTTCAAAGCCGCCATGCTCGGCGCCGCTGCAACCGCTCTGTTCTCCGTCACCCCGGCCATGGCCGCGGGCGGCGTCTGCCTGATCACCAAGAACAACACCAACCCCTTCTTCGTGAAGATGAAGGAAGGCGCTGAAGCCAAGGCCGCCGAACTCGGCCTCGAATTCCAGGCCTTTGCCGGCAAGGTTGACGGCGATGCTGGCCCGCAGATCGAAGCCATCGAGAACTGCGTCGCGGGCGGCGCCAAGGGCATCCTGATCACCGCGTCGAACGATTCCGTCATCCCCGCTCTCAAGGACGCGCGCGCCAAGGGCGTGCTGGTCATCGCCCTCGACACCCCGATCGGTGACAAGGACGCGGCTGACTCGACCTTCGCCACCGACAACTTTGAGGCCGGCGTGCTGATCGGCAAGTGGGCGAAGGCCCAGATGGGCGATGCCGCCAAGGATGCCAAGATCGGCATGCTGAACATCAACAAGGACAACATCTCGGTTGACGTTCTGCGCGACACGGGCTTCCTCACTGGCTTCGGCATCGAAGTTCCGAACCCCAAGGTCCTGGGCTCCGAAACCGATCCGCGCGTGATCGGCCACGAAACCTCGAACGCCAACCCCGAAGGCGGCCTCAAGGCGACGGAAAACCTCCTCGCCAAGGAGCCCGCGATGAACCTGATCTACACGATCAACGAGCCGGCAGCCGAAGGCGCCTACCAGGCGATGAAGGCCGCGGGCAAGGAAACCCAGGCCCTGATCGTCTCGGTCGACGGCGGCTGCCCGGGCGTGCAGAGCGTCAAGAGCGGCATCATCGGTGCCACCTCGATGCAGTTCCCGCTGCTGATGGCGTCGAAGGGCGTCGAAGCTGTTGCCGCCTTCGCCAAGGACGGCACGAAGCCGGCCAACACCGAAGGCCTCGACTTCTTCAACACCGGCGTGCAGCTTATCACCGACAAGCCGGTCGAGGGCCTGCCCTCCATCACGTCCGAGGAAGGCCTGAAGCTCTGCTGGGGTTGATCCCCAACCACTGCTTCTCTGAAAACAGAAACTGGAGGGGCGGCGCGTGCCGCCCCTCCCACCAATAAGCGGGGAACTCCGCACACGGACAACATGGGGTAGGAAAGATGAGCGAAGGAAGTCAGCCCACCAAGTCCGTCGCCAGCTATGAGGCGACGCTGAGCAAGGCAGACACCTCGGTAGCCTCCTTCGAACTCGAGCACATGACGCCGCTGCAGAAGCTCCGTATCTTCCTGCAGGCCTATCCGGTCGCCGTCCCCATCTTCGTTCTGATTCTCTCGGTGCTGCTCTTCGGCCTCACCACCGATGGCCGCATCTTCCTGCCCGGCAACCTGGGGACCATCCTGAAGCAGGTGACGCCGATCGGCATCGTGGCCATCGCCCAGACCATCATCATCCTGACTGCCGGCATCGACCTGTCGATCGGCGCCATCATGGTGCTGTCGACCATCGTCATGGGAAAGCTCGGCGTCCAGCTCGGCCTGCCGGAGCCGCTGGCCATCGCCATCGGATTGGCCGCGGGCGGCGCCATGGGCTATGTCAACGGCGTTCTCGTCACGAGGCTCAGGCTTCCGCCCTTCATCGTCACGCTGGGTACGCTCTACATCTTCCAGGCGCTCAAGCTCTGGTACTCGGAATCGGAATCGATCCGCAATGTCGATACGGAGGCAACCGCACCGCTGCTGATCTTCTTCGGCAACGTGATATCCATCGGGGGGTTCCAGATCTTGTATGGAACCATCGCCTTCATCCTCCTCGCCATCCTCATGACCTATGTGCTGAAACACACGGCCTGGGGGCGCCATGTCTATGCGGTCGGCGATGACCTGAACGGGGCCATGCTCTCTGGTGTCCGGACTGATAAGATCCTGCGCTCAGTCTATGTGGTGGCGGGCATCATCGCCGCCTTCGCAGGGCTGGTGCTCATCGGCCGGGTGGGCGGCACGATCACGCCGCTCGCGGGTGAAACAGCCAACCTCGACTCAATCACCGCTGTCGTGATTGGTGGCACATCGCTGTTCGGCGGGCGCGGCTCGATCGTGGGCTCGGTGCTGGGCGCACTCATCGTTGGCGTCTTCCGCTTCGGTCTGTCTTTGTCGAAGGTCGATGTGCTCTGGCAAGACTTTACGGTCGGCATCCTGATCATCGCCGCCGTCGCCATCGATCAATGGATCAGAAAAGCATCCTCCTAGGAGCCCCACATGTCCAACAGTTCCGGCACCACGGCGAGCAAGCCTGAACCGATCCTCACGACGCGCAACCTGGTCAAGCGCTACGGCCGGGTGACGGCACTCGACCATGCGGACTTCGACCTCTACCCGGGCGAGATCCTCGCCGTGATCGGTGACAATGGTGCCGGCAAGTCCACCCTCATCAAGGCGATCTGCGGTGCGGTGACACCCGACGAGGGTGAGATCAAGCTGGACGGCAAGACCGTGCATTTCAAGTCGCCGATCGAGGCGCGCAATGCCGGCATCGAGACGGTGTACCAGAACCTGGCCCTCTCGCCCGCTCTGTCGATCGCCGACAACATGTTCATGGGCCGCGAGATCCGGGTGCCGGGCCCGCTCGGCTCAATCTTCAAGAAGCTCGATCACAAGGCGATGGAGAAGATCGCCCGCGACAAGCTCTCCGAACTCGGGCTCATGACCATCCAGAACATCCGTCAGGCGGTCGAAACGCTGTCGGGCGGCCAGCGCCAGGGTGTGGCCGTGGCGCGCGCCGCGGCCTTCGGCTCAAAGGTCGTGATCATGGATGAGCCGACGGCAGCGCTGGGCGTCAAGGAATCCCGCCGCGTGCTGGAATTGATCCTCGACGTGAAGCGGCGTGGCCTGCCCATCGTGCTCATTTCGCATAACATGCCGCATGTCTTCGAAGTGGCGGACCGGATCCACGTCCACCGGCTCGGCAAGCGCCTCTGCACCATCGATCCGAAGGATTTCACCATGTCGGACGCGGTGGCCTTCATGACGGGTGCAAAGGTTCCCCCTGCGGAACTCATGGCCGCTTAGCGCGGCCTGCATGGACTGAGGACACGAAAACCGCTTCCTAAGCGCCCCCCGGTTGAGGCATAAAGCCAGCCTCAAAACGGAAATTCAGTGATGGCGACCGGCGGCAACAAGCTTCTCCTCGAACTCTACCGCACCATGCGGCGCATCCGCACCTTCGAGGAGCGGGTCAATGAACTCTTCGTACGCGGCCAGTCGGCCGGCTCCATGCTCCACATGTCGATCGGCGAGGAAGCGATCGCAGGCGTATGCCGCGCCATGGAACAGGGCGACAGCTTCACCACCCACCACCGCGGCCACGGCATCTTCATCGCGCGCGGCGCCGATCCCAACCGCATGATGAGCGAGATCGCGGGCAAAGGTGATGGCTATTGCTCCGGCAAGGGCGGCTCGATGCACATCGCGGACATGGCGCTGGGTGCGCTTGGCGCCAATGCCATCGTCGGCGGCGGCATTCCCCATGTGGTGGGGGCGGGCATGTCCTACCGCAACCGCAAGCTGCCGCATGTTTCCGTTGCCTTTTTCGGCGATGGCGCATCCCAGCAGGGCATCCTCTATGAGGCGATGAACATGGCGGCGCTGTGGAAGCTCCCCGTGTTTTTCTGCTGCATCAACAACCAGTACGGCATGGGCACCAGGATCGACCGGGCCGCCGCCAACACCAATCTCCATGAACGCGCGATCGCCTGCGGCCTCAATGGGCTCGAGGCCGATGGTGGTGACGTCGAAGCCGTGCATGAGGCGGCCGAGCGCATCATCACCGGTGCGCGCAACGGCCAGCCGGGCTTCCTCACGCTCACCTGCTATCGTCATTTCGGCCACGCCCGCCTCGACAAGAGCCCTTACCGCGACGAGGCGGAGGAGGCCGAGGGCCGCAAGCGCGATGCGGTGGCCAATGCCCGCCGCACGCTCATCACGCGCAACACCGCAGATGAGCCGAGCCTCGATATGCTCGACAAGGAGGTCGAGACGGAGATGAATGCCGCGGTCGAGCATGCCATCGCCGCAGCACCCCCGCCGGTCGACACGATGTTCCGCGATGTCTTCGCCGAGGGCGAACCGCGTCCCCGGCCGCTGCGCCAGCACCTGTCGATGATCCTCGGGGAGGCCCGCTGATGGCACAGATCGAAACGACCTACCGCGAAGCGCTGCGCCAGGCGCTGATCGATGCGATGAACGAAGATCCCTCGATCTTCGTGATGGGCGAGGAAGTGGGCCGCTATGGCGGGGCCTATGGCGTCACCAAGGGCATGCTCGAGATGTTCGGCGAAAACCGCATCGTGGATACGCCGATTGCCGAGCCCGCCATCATCGGCGCGGCGGTCGGTGCCGCGATGACAGGTTCCCGCCCCGTGGCGGAACTCATGTACATCGACTTCGCCGGCCTCACCATGGACCAGGTGGCGAACCAGGCGGCCAAGAGCCGCTACATGTTCGGCGGCCAGATCGGCGTTCCCATGGTGCTGCGTACGCAAGGCGGTACGGGCCGCTCTGCTGCCGCCCAGCATTCACAGTCGCTCGAATCCTGGTTTACCCATGTGCCGGGCCTGCGCGTCGCGATGCCGGCCACGGTGAATGATGCCTATCACCTGCTGCGCATGGCGCTGACCCGTCCGGACCCGGTGATCTTCATCGAGCACAAGGGCCTTTACGTCCGCAAGGGCACGATGGACACGGAGAAGCCCGATGGTGACTGGGGAAAATCCGTCATCCGCCGCGAGGGAACGGACCTCACCATCGTCACCTATTCGAAGATGGTCTTCGAATCGCTCGATGCCGCGGAGCAGCTCGCACAGAACGGCGTTTCGGCGGAGGTCGTGGACATCCGCTGCCTGAACCCGCTCGACGACGAGACCTTCGTCCGCTCGGTGATGAAGACGGGCCGCGCCATGGTGGTCACCGAATCGGTGATGACCTCGGGCTTCGCCGCCGAACTCTCAGCCCGGATTTCGGAGCGCTGCTTTGATTATCTCGATGAGCCGGTAGTGCGTGTCGCGGGTGAGGACATTCCGATTCCCGTGTCGCCCGCACTGGAACGCGGTGCGGTGCCATCGGTGCAGCTCATCACGGAAACGGGTCTCTGGCTGGTGAAGAGGATCGCTCCGTCATGGGCCGCGTGATCGAGATGCCGCTCCCCCGCCTGGGGGAGACGATGGACGAAGGGCGCATCGGCCTCATCGTCAAGAAGCCTGGCGAGGCCTTCAAGCGTGGCGAGACGCTGCTGGAGGTCGAGAGCGACAAGACCACCGTCGAAGTGCCAGCCCTTCAGGACGGTATCCTCATCGAATGGCTGGTCGACAGCGACCAGATGGTGCCCGTCGAATCGGCGATTGCCCGGATCGAGATTGAGGGCGAGGCGGTGGCGGAGGTGAAGGCCCCGGCTCCTGCCGCCGCACCGGCGGCGCGTGCGCCGCAGGCAACCGTTCCCCGCTTCGTGCCGCTTTCCACCGGAACACGGCCGCGCGCCTCCACTGCCGCACGCGCCGAGGCGCGGCGCAAGGGCGTCGATCTGGCAACGCTGCAGGGCAGCGGCCGCAATGGCCGCGTGTCGCGCGCCGATGTCG
>JBEILC010000025.1:0-23318 GCA_040379425.1 Hyphomicrobiales bacterium | reverse complement strand
GGTGCTGCCTCATGGATGAAGTCGGCCTCGGACGCCATCTCGGCAAGATCGGTGGTGAAGGAGAGCTTGCCCTCCCTCTTCGGCTTGCCCAGCAGGGCTTCGAGCGAGGGCCATGCGGTGGCGATCTGCGCCTTGAGCTTTGCCTCCGCCGCGGGCGAGACGTCATAGGCGATGACGTCGAAACCGCGGAACAGAAGCCTCGCGGCCCAGCCCGCGCCGATGAGGCCGGTGCCGGCGACGCCGACGGTGGTGATGGTTGACATATTCGGGTCTCCCTAAGTTGTTTCCTCGCCCCCACGCAGTGGGGGAGAGGAGTGTTTCCTATGTCCTCTTCTTCAGCTTCAGGATATCCCGACCCTCGCCGGGCGAGGCGACCTTTGTGCCCAGAAGCTCGATGATCTTCACTGCCTTCTCCACAAGCGTGCCGTTCGAGGCGTGGACGCCGCGTTCGAGCCAGAGATTGTCCTCGAGGCCCACGCGGACGTGGCCGCCAAGGAGTACGGCCTGCGCCACGGCGGGGAATTCGTTGCGGCCGATGCCGAAGGCGGCCCAGATGGCGTCCGGCGGCAGTTGGGCCTTCTGATAAGCCATGGTCTCGGTGTCGTAGGGCGCACCCCACGGAATGCCGAGGCAGAGCTGGAACAGCGGCGGGCCGTCGATCAGGCCTTCCGCGCAGAGCTGCTTGGCGAACCATAGATTGCCAGAATCGAATATCTCCATCTCGGGCTTCACACCGTAGGACTTGATGAGCCGCGCCTGCTCGCGGAGCTGGGCGGGCGTCTGGATGACGATGGTGTTGCCGTCGCCGAAGTTCAGCGTCCCGCAGTCCAGCGTGCAGATTTCAGGCCGAAGTTCCTTCACATGGATCAGCCGCTCCTCGGGGCCGACGCAATCCGTGCCGGGGCCGAAGTCGAGGGGCTTCTCGCCTGCACCGACTTCGACGTCGCCACCCATGCCGGCGGTGAGGTTGATGATCACCTCCTTGTTCTTCGCCCGGATGCGCTCCATCACTTCCGCATAGTATTCGACCTTGCGGGAGCCCTTGCCGGTCGACGGTTCGCGGACGTGGCAATGGACGATAGTGGCGCCGGCACTTGCCGCCTCGAGGGCCGAGTTGGCGATCTGCTCCGGCGTCACCGGAATGGCCGGGTGCTTGCCGACGGTGTCGCCGGCACCCGTGACCGCGCAGGTGATGATGACTTTGGGCTGCATGGGAGTCCTCCTGTATCGTGACCCCAAGCCTATGCTGCCTGCGCAATTGGCATTTGACTTTTTCCGCCATGAGGTTTTCTTTTCCCGCCATGGCCCGATATGACGTCGTTTTCCTGCTGGTGCCGAAGTTTTCCATGATCGCGCTGTTCGGCGCGCTCGAACCTTTAAGGGTTGCCAACCGCTTTGCCGGGGCGGACACTTTCTCCTGGCGCTTCGTCTCGGCGGATGGCCAGCCGGTGGCGGCCTCCAACGATATTCCTGTTTCGGTGTCGGGCGGCCTCTCCGGGATCGGCAAGCCGGACATGGCGGTGATCTTGGCCAGCTATGAGCCCGAGAAGGGCATCACCCGCCCCATGCTTGCCGCCGTGAAGGCACTGGCGCGCAAGCGCGTGCTGCTGGCCGGGATCGACACTGGGCCCTTCATCCTGGCCGAGGCCGGGCTCCTCGACGACCACCGCGCCACCTGCCACTGGGAGAGCCTGCCGGGTTTCCGCGAGAGCTACCCGAGGGTTCAGGCGGAGCAGGCGCTCTACGTGACCGACCGGGACCGCATGACCTCCGCCGGGGGTGCCGCCGCCATCGACATGATGCTGGACTGGATCGGAAAGCTGCTGGGCCGGCCGCTGGCCGTGCTGGTGGCGGACCAGCTCGTCCACTACCGCTCCGCCGAGCAGCCGGCCCAGGCGCGGCTTCCCGCAGCCGCGCGCTACGGCACGACGGACGCCCGCCTGCTCAAGGTGATCACCGCCATGGAAGAACAGGGCGACGACCCGCTCGATGCCGCAGCGCTGGCCCGCGTGGCGGGTGTGTCGGTCAGGCAGATGGAGCGGCTCTTTGCGGAGGAACTCGGCGAGCGGCCCATGGGCTTCTATCTGAAGCTCCGGCTGGAGAAGGCGGAGCGCCTCATCACCTATTCCAACCTCAGCATGCGGGACATTGCGGTGGCCTGCGGCTTCTCTTCATTGCCGCTGTTCTCGCGGAGTTTCCGCGCGCGCTATGGACGGCCGCCCTCGGCGTTGCGCGCCTAGCCGCCCATCTGCCACTGGCGGATCGCGTCCAGCGGCCAGAGGAGCATGATGATGTTGAGGGCGAGGTTGTCGCGGATCATCCAGCCCACGAACAGCTCGAGCCCGATGGCGAGCGCCACCGTCACCCACACGGGCAGGCGGCTGGCCAGCCAGAAGCCCAGCACCATGGCGAGAATGTCCACGGAGGAATTGAGGACGCTGTCGCCATAGTAATCGAGCGAGATCGTCGCCTCGCGGTAGCGGTTGATGATGAAGGGCGTGTTCTCGAAGATCTCCCAGGCGGCTTTGACGATTGTCGCGATGACGAGCCTGATTCCGATGCTCCAGCGCCGGGCCACAAGCCAGAGAAGCCCGTAAAAGATAAAGCCATGGATGACGTGCGAGGGTGAGTACCAGTCGAAGATATGCTGGGAATTGCCGGGGCTGGCGACAACCCCCTCCCACAGCTTGACATAGCCGCACTTGCAGATCGGCACCCGGCCCATGAGCCATAGGGAGAGGGCCGTCACCACGATGATGGCGATGACGGCGAGGAGGCTGTTGCAGGAGACCTGACGTTGCGCGGCCGACATGCCGCTTCAGGCTTAACCCTAGTGGGACCCTGCGGCTATGCCCCGAGATCCGGCGCCCGCACGATGGCGCAGCCGTTGATCTGCCAGGTGCCGTCGGGCTGCCGCTCCATGGTGTAGATCGCCTCATAGGTGATGCCGTCCGGCCCCACCACGCGTACGCGCTGAATGGGGCGGCCCGAGGCCGAGAGGCCGGCCTCCCCGAAGGTGAAGGACTGCGGGCGGTAGACCGGCTGGTAGCCCTGGCGCACCATGTTCATGAACGACTCAGGATCTGGGAAGATCTGGCGGATCATTGGGGCGGCGTAGCTGTAGGCCTTGGCGCCGTTCTCGGCCCGGAACGCTTCGATCTGCCCGGTGATGACGCTCTGGAACGCGGCCTCGTCCTCGGCCGACGGGGCCTCGGCCCGCACGGGCGCGCTCCACAGCATGAGGGCTGCGAAAAGGCACATCACAAGGCGCATGGTCATCTCCTGATCAGTGGTGAGTGTTGGCGCAATACGCGGCAGGCCGTCGTGCGGTTTGCTGTGTGCGCTGCAACATTCTGACTCTTAGTGCTTTTGATGCTTCTGCGGCGGCCTGCCGCCCTTGACGATCCTTGAATTACGGTTGAGTATGAGTCCGGCTATCACTGAATATCCCGTGCGGAGCTTTCGCCGGTCACCTGCTGGTGGCTGGGTCTCCGTCAGCGGGAAGCCAATTGGGAGGACCCTATGCCTGCAATTTCCATGAAGGTGAACGGAGAGGCCGTGTGCGGCGATGTCGAAGGCCGCACCCTTCTCGTCGAGTTCATTCGTGACAAGCTCGGCCTGACCGGCACGCATGTCGGATGCGACACCAGCCAGTGCGGCGCATGCGTCGTCCACGTGAACGGCAAGGCCGTGAAATCCTGCACCGCACTCGCCATCGCCCATGACGGGGCGGAGGTGGTGACCATCGAGGGAATTGCCTCCAACGGCAAGCTGCACCCGATGCAGGAAGCCTTCCGCGAGAATCATGGGCTCCAGTGCGGCTTCTGCACGCCGGGCATGATCATGGCCTCGATCGACATGGTGAACCGCCTCGGCAAGGACCTGGACGAGCACACGATCCGTCACGAGCTCGAGGGCAATATCTGCCGTTGCACAGGCTATCATAACATCGTCGCCGCCGTTAGGGCCGGCGCGGCCAATATGTGATTTTGGGAGAGCGATACATGGACAACGGAACCGGAATCGGCGCCCGCGTGAAGCGCAAGGAAGACCAGCGCTTCATCACCGGAAAGGGCAACTACACCGACGACATCAATCTGCCGAAGCAGACCTATGCCTATTTTGTGCGCAGCCCCCATGCGCATGCGGCGATCAAGAAGATCGACACGTCGAAGGCCAAGAAGATGCCGGGCGTCGTCGGCGTGTTCACCGGCGATGACGTGGCGGCTGACAAGATCGGCGGACTTATCTGCGGCTGGATGATCCACTCCAAGGACGGCTCGCCCATGAAGGCGGGTCCGCACCCGATCCTGGCTCAGGGCAAGGTGCGTTATGTGGGCGACCATGTCGCGGTCGTCGTGGCCGAGACCAAGGAACTCGCCAAGGCCGCCGCGGCCGCCGTCGAGGTTGATTATGACGTGCTGCCGCATGTGGTGGACGTGGCGGATGCGCTGGGCCACAAGGCCCAGGTCCATGATGTGGCCCCCGGCAACCGGGTGTTCAACTGGTCGATCGGTGACGAAGCTGCAACGGATGCCGCCTTCAAGCGCGCCGCGCATGTGACGAAGATCGACCTCGTCAACAACCGCCTGATCCCCAACGCCATGGAGCCGCGCGCGGCGATTGGCTGCTACGACACGGGGATGGACCACTACACGCTCTATACCACGAGCCAGAACCCGCATGTGGCCCGCCTCGTGATCTCCGCCTTCCATGGCCTGGCGCCCGAGCACAAGCTCCGCGTGATCGCGCCTGACGTGGGCGGCGGCTTCGGCTCCAAGATCTTCATCTATGCCGAGGAAGTCGCCTGCGTCTGGGCTTCAAAGCATGTGGGCGGCCGGCCCATCAAGTGGACGGCGGAACGCACCGAAAGCTTCCTTGCCGACGCGCATGGCCGTGACCACGTCACCCATGCCGAAATGGCCACCGACGCTGATGGCAAGATCATCGGCTTCAAGGTCCACACCAAGGCGGCGCTGGGTGCCTATCTCTCCACCTTCTCCTCCTGCGTGCCGACCTATCTCTACGCCACGCTGCTGTCGGGCCAGTACAACATCCCGGCGATCTATGCGGAGGTTGACGCGCTCTACACCAACACGGCACCCGTCGACGCCTATCGTGGTGCGGGACGGCCGGAGGCCACCTATGTGGTCGAACGCATCGTCGAGACCGCGGCGCGTGAACTGAAGATGGATCCGGCGGAATTCCGCCGGAAGAACTTCGTCACAGAGTTCCCGCACCAGACGCCCGTCATCATGTGCTATGACGCGGGCGACTATGCCGCCGCCCTCGACAAGGCGCTGGAGATTGCCGACACCAAGGGCTTCGCGGCCCGCAAGGCGGATGCTGCCAAGAAGGGCAAGCTCCGGGGCCTCGGCTACTCAGCCTATATCGAAGCCTGCGGCATCGCCCCCTCGGCGGCCATCGGCTCGCTGGGTGCTGGCGTCGGCCTCTGGGAATCGGCGGAAGTCCGCGTGAACCCGGTCGGCACGGTGGAGGTCCTCACGGGCTCTCACAGCCACGGCCAGGGTCATGAGACGACCTTCGCGCAGCTCGTCTCGGACCGGCTCGGCATCGACATCAACAATGTGGCGATCGTCCATGGCGACACCGACAAGGTGCAGTTCGGCATGGGCACCTACGGCTCGCGCTCCGGCGCTGTCGGCATGACGGCGATCTCCAAGGCGCTCGACAAGATCGAGGCCAAGGCCAAGCGCGTTGCCGCCGCGGTTATGGAAGCCTCGGCCGATGACGTCGAGTTCAAGAATGGCACATTCACGGTCAAGGGCACCGACAAGAAGATGGCCTTCGGTGAGGTGGCGCTGTCGGCCTATGTGGCCCACAAGTTCAACTCCGCGGAGATCGAGCCGGGCCTCAAGGAATCGGCCTTCCATGACCCGTCGAATTTCGTGTTCCCCGCGGGCGTGCACATCTGCGAGGTGGAGATCGACCCCGACACCGGTGTGACCGACGTCGTGAACTACACGGCGGTGGATGACTTCGGCAACATCATCAACCCGATGATCGTCGAGGGTCAGGTCCATGGCGGCATCGCGCAGGGCATCGGCCAGGCACTGGCCGAGGGCGCTGTCTATGACAAGGATTCGGGCCAGCTTCTGACCGGCTCCTACATGGACTACCAGATGCCGCGCGCGGCGAACCTGCCGTCCTTCAAGCTGGACTTCACCTGCACCCCGTGCCCGAGCAATCCGCTCGGCATGAAGGGCTGCGGCGAGGCCGGCGCCATCGCCTCTCCCGCCGCCGTGATGAACGCGGTGACGGATGCGCTGGGCGTCAAGGACGTGCCGATGCCGGCAACGCCGCACACGGTGTGGAAGACATTGCAGCCCATGAAGAAGGCAGCCGAATAAGGCGGGAGGTCCCAAACAATGGAAAACTTCAACTACCACCGGCCCGCCTCGGTCGAGGACGCGGCCAAGGCCATGAAGGGTGCATCCGGCGGGAAATACCTGTCGGGTGGGCAGACGCTGATCCCGACGATGAAGCAGGGCCTCGCGTCGCCCTCCGACATCATCGACCTCGGCGCGCTCAAGAATGTCGGCGTCTCGGTCGGCGCTTCCTCGGTCGTCATCAAGGCCGGCACCACCCACGCGGAAGTGGCGGGCGATGCGGGGCTCAAGAAGGCGATCCCCGGTCTGGCCGCGCTCGCGGGCGGCATCGGTGACCCCCACGTGCGCCACAAGGGCACGATCGGCGGTTCGATCGCCAACAATGACCCGGCGGCGGACTATCCCTCCGCTTGCATGGGCTTGGGGGCGACGATCCACACCTCAAGCCGCAAGATCCCGGCGGACCAGTTCTTCACCGGCATGTTCTCGACCGCCCTCGCAGAGGGGGAGATCGTGACGGCGGTGGAGTTCCCGATCCCCAAGAAGTCGGGCTATGCCAAGTTCCCGAACCCGGCCTCGCTCTATGCGATGACCGGCGTCTTCGTGGCGCAAGGCGCTGACGGTGCCGCCCGCGTGGCGGTGACGGGTGCGGGTGCGGGCGTGTTCCGCGTGGCGGCCATGGAAGCGGCCCTGTCGAAGGACTTCTCGGCTGCTGCTCTGAACGGCATCTCGGTGCCGTCCAAGGACCTGAACAGCGACCTTCACGCCTCCGCCGAATACCGCGCGCATTTGATCACGGTCATGGCGAAGCGGGCCGTGGAGAAGGCGAAGTAAGACTGACGATTGCGTGAAAAGGGCCCGCGCAGATGTCGCGGGCCCTTTTCTGTTTCCCGTCCGACGGGATGAAATGAGGAGTGACGAATGACCAAGCCCATACCCGCCAGCATCGACGAGACGGTGAAACTCCTCCGCTCCACGGGCTACATCGCGGGGCGCGATCTGGCGACGGTTGCCTTCCTGTCCCTCAGGATGGGCCGCCCGCTGGTCCTCGAGGGCGAAGCAGGCGTTGGCAAGACCGAGATTGCCAAGGTGCTCAACGAAACGCTGGGCCGTAAACTGATCCGGCTCCAGTGCTATGAAGGGCTCGACATCAATTCCGCCGTCTATGAGTGGAACTATTCCGCCCAGATGATCGAGATCCGCCTCGCCGAGGCCTCGGGCGAGCTGGACCGGGAGCGGCTGGGGCAGGACATTTTCGCCGAGAGGTTCCTCATAAAGCGCGCACTGCTGCAGGCCCTTGAAGCGCCGAAGGGGCAGGCCCCGGTGCTGCTGATCGACGAGTTGGACCGGACGGACGAGGCCTTCGAGGCTTTCCTCCTCGAAGTCCTGTCCGAATTCCAGGTGACGATTCCGGAACTCGGCACCATCAAGGCGGAGGAACCGCCCATCGTCATCATCACGTCGAACCGCACCCGCGAGGTGCATGACGCGCTGAAGCGCCGCTGCCTCTATCACTGGGTGGGCTACCCGGATGCCAAGCGCGAGCTTGAGATCGTCAAGGCGCGGCGCCCGCAAGCGTCCGACGCGCTGGCCAAGGAAGTGGTGCTCTTCGTCCAGGCGCTCAGGGGCGGTGGTCTCTACAAGGCACCCGGTGTGGCCGAGACGCTCGACTGGGTGACCGCACTCCATGAGCTTGACGCCATGTCGCTCGACCCGCAGACGGTGAATGACACGCTGGGCGTGCTGCTCAAGTACCAGGACGACATCAGCCGCATGCAGGGCACCGAGGCCAAGCGCATCCTTGACCAGATCAGGGATGAAATCCGCACGATGCCGCATACATAAGGGCTGATGCAGTCCCCGTTCTCATCACCCGCCAATCAGAACCAGCGCCCGCTGCAGGGCAGGCTGGCCGAGAATATCATGCATTTCGCCCGCGTGCTGCGCGAGGCGGGGATTCCGGTGGGGCCGGGTGCGGTGATCGACGCGCTCGATGCCGCCATGTCCGGCTCGCTCCGCACGCGCGATGACTTCTACTGGACGCTCCACGCGGTTTTCGTGAAACGGCGCGACCAGCGCGAGCTGTTCGACCAGGCGTTTCATGTATTCTGGAAGAAGCCCAAGATGCTGGAGCAGCTCATGCAGCTGTTCTTCCACCAGGTCTCCCGCGATGTGGGCGAAAAGGCCAAGCAGGCTGGCTTCCGCAGACTGGCCGAGGCGATGTTCGACAAGCAGGACGTGCCCAACCGTCAGCGCGAGAAGAAGGACGACATCGAGGTCGACGCCACCCTCACCTCATCCGCCGAGGAGATGCTGCGGCGCAAGGACTTCGAGCAGATGACAGTGGCCGAGCAGGCGCAGGCGAAGCAGGCGATCGCGCGGCTCAGCCTCCACCGCACGGAGATCGTGACGCGGCGCTGGCAGCGGGCGGGCAAGGGCCCCGCCATCGACATGCGCCACACGCTGAAGGGCTCGATGCGGGCAGGGGGACACTTCATCGACCTCGAGCGCCGCGAGAAGCAATGGCATGAACCGCCGCTCGTCGTGCTCTGCGACATCTCGGGTTCGTGTTCCAACTACTCGCGCATGTTCCTGCATTTCCTCCATGCGCTGACCAATGACCGGGATCGGGTGAGCGTCTTCCTGTTCGGCACAAGGCTGACCAACATCACGCGCGAGTTGAAGCGGCGCGACATCGACGAGGCGATGGCGAAGGTCTCGGGCGCGGTGCAGGACTGGTCCGGCGGCACGCGCATCGGAACCTCGCTCAAGGAGTTCAACTACAAATGGGCGCGCCGTGTACTGACGCAAGGCGCCCATGTGCTGATCATGACCGACGGCCTCGACCGCGAGGGCGTGGAGACGCTGGAGCATGAGATGCAGCGCCTGAGGCGGCAGACGAAGCGCATCACCTGGCTCAACCCGCTGCTGCGCTTCGAGGGCTTCACGGCCCTGGCCGGAGGGGTCCGCGCCATGATGCCCCATGTGGACGAATTCCGCCCGGTGCATTCGCTGGACAGCTTACGCGATCTGGCCGCCGCCCTTGCGGGGGATCCGGGGGCGGAGCATGATCCGCGGAAGTGGCTGCGGGGCGTTACACCGAACTGAGGAGCACAGCATGGCAGCGTCCGATCACACCATTCTCGAACAGGCATCCGACTGGCTGAAGGCGGGCCGCAAGGTGGCGATTGCCACGGTGGTGGAGACCTGGGGCTCCGCACCCCAGCCCATCGGCAGCCAGCTCGTCATCGATGAGGAGGGGAACTTTATCGGCTCCGTCTCGGGCGGCTGTGTGGAAGGGGCCGTGGTGACGGAGGCGCTGGACATCATCGCGTCCGGCAAGCCCAAGCTGTTGCAATTCGGCGTGGCGGATGAGACGGCTTGGAAGGTGGGGCTCGCTTGCGGCGGTCGCATCGGCGTCTATGTGGAGCCCGTTCATTGAAGCGTGAACTGCTCGATCAGCTTCTGGCGGCGCGCGCCAACCGGCAGGCGGTGGCGCTGATCACCGACCTTGCGAGCGGGGAGCATCGTATCGTGCCGCGCGCTCAGGCCGCGTCGGACCCGCTGGCGGCGAAGCTCGACGAAGCCTTCCGCTTTGACCAATCGGGGAGTCATGAAGGCCAGTTCATCAACATCCACAATCCGCCGCTCCGGATGGTGATCATCGGGGCGGTGCACATCGCGCAGAGCGTCATCCCCATCGCGCAACAGCTTGGCTATGACGTGACGGTGATCGACCCGCGCGGCGCCTTTGCCACCGGCGCGCGCTTCCCCGGAATCGCGCTAAATGCGGAATGGCCGGACGAGCTGATCCCCAAGATCGGGCTTGATCCACGCACCGCGCTGATCGCGCTGACGCACGACCCCAAGATTGATGATCCGGCACTCGATGCCGCGCTAAAGTCGGATGTGTTCTACATCGGCGCGCTGGGGTCGAAGAAGACGCAAGCCTCGCGCGCCGAACGGCTGAGGGCTGCGGGGTTCACGGAACAGCAGATTGCCCGCATTCATGGTCCCATCGGGCTCAGCATCGGCGCCAAGGGTGCGCCCGAGATCGCCGTGTCCATCATGGCGGAAGTGACGCGCGCGCTGCGCCTGGGCCAGTGAGATGATCTTCGGGGGACTGCCGCTGAAGGATGCCGAGGGTGCGATCCTGGCCCATTCGGTGAAGCATGCGAGCGGCATGTTCAAGAAGGGCCGCACGCTCACGGCCGATGACGTTGGCGTGCTGAAGGCCTCGGGCGTTGCATCCGTCTTCGCTGCTAAACTCTCTTCCGATGACGTACCGGAGGATGAGGCCGCCGCCGCCGTGGCGCGGGTCGTCGGAGCGGGCGGAACAACCGCGCAGGCTCCCTTCACCGGCCGCGCCAATCTGCATGCCACCGTGCATGGCCTCGCTCTCGTCGATGTGGAGCGCGTGCGCGCGTTGAACCGGCTGCATGAAAGCCTGACGCTCGCCACTGTCCAGCCCTTCGCTATCGTGGAGGAGCGGGAGATGGTGGCGACCGTGAAGGTCATCCCTTTCGCCGTGCCGCGCGATGTGCTGGAGAAGGCGCTGGCCATTATCGGGACGAAACCTCTGGTGTGCGTCGAGGCCTTCCGGCAGAAGCGCGCGGGGCTCGTCATTACCAGGCTTCCGCAGACCAAGCCCTCCCTCATCGCCAAGTCGGAAGACGCAATGCGCGAGCGCATTCAGGCACTCGGCGGAACGCTGGGCGAGGTGCGGATCGTGCCGCATGCCATCGGCGAGGTGACGGCGGCGATCGCGGAACTCGATGCGCTGGGGGCGGACCCGATCCTGGTTTTCGGGGCCTCGGCCATTGTCGACCGCGGCGACATCATTCCCATGGCCGTCACCCGTGCGGGCGGGCAGGTGCTGCATCTCGGCATGCCTGTCGACCCCGGCAATCTCATGATGTTCGGGGCGCTGAGGCAGACGCCGGTGATCGGCGTTCCATCCTGCGCGCGCAGCCCCAAGCTCAATGGCTTTGACTGGGTGCTGGCCCGCGTCATGGCCGGTGTTCCGGTGACGCGTGAGGACATTATGGACATGGGGGCGGGCGGCCTTCTCGCCGAAATCCCCACGCGCCCCGCGCCACGCGAGGGAAAGCCCAAGGTTCAGCGCGCGCCGCGCGTGGCGGCGGTGGTATTGGCCGCCGGGCAATCCTCCCGGATGGGATCGAACAAGCTCCTGGCCGATCTCGGCGGCCAGCCGATGATCCGCCACACCGTGGCTGCGATGCGCCAGGCGGCGGATGTGACCATCGTGGTGACAGGGCGCGACAAGGGTTTGATCGAGGCGGCGCTTGAAGGACTGCCCGTCACTTTCCTCCACAATCCGGATTTCGCGCAAGGGCTGTCCACCTCGCTGCGCGCGGGAATCGCGGCGCTGACGCCGGATACGGATGCGGCAGTGATCGCGCTGGGCGATATGCCGCTGGTGCCGCCGGATGCCGTCCGCAAGCTCATCGCCGCCTACAGCCCCGCCGAGCACCGCTCGATCTGCGTTCCCGTCTTCAAGGGAGAGCGCGGCAACCCGGTGCTGTGGGGACGCCAGCATTTCGAAGCATTGATCGCGCTCACTGGCGACAGGGGCGCGCGGGTGCTGATTGATCAGTTGACGGATGAAGTGGTCGAAGTGGCAATGCCCGATGATGCCGTGCTGCGCGATGCCGATACGCCGGAGGCGCTGGAGGGGCTGAGCAGTTCCTTCCTCTCCCTCACATGAGTGGGGAGAGGAGGATCGAGAGACGAGCCCATCCTCAAATTAGCCCGTTCGACCTGAAACTGAAGTGCCCCTTCCGGCCGACGATCACGTGGTCATGCACGGTGAGGCCGAGGCCCTGGGCGGCGTCGACGATGCGCTTGGTCATTTCGATATCGGCCAGGGATGGCGTCGGATCGCCCGAGGGGTGGTTGTGGACGAGGACGATGGCGGAGGCTGCGAGTTCGAGCGCGCGCTTCACCACCTCGCGCGGGTAGACGGGCGTGTGGTCCACGGTTCCTTGCTGCTGCACCTCGTCGGCGATCAGCTGGTTCTTCTTGTCGAGGAAGATGATGCGGAACTGCTCGGTGCCGCTGAAGGCCATGGCGGCGCGCACATAGTCGAGGATGGCATTCCAGCTGCTGAGCACGGGGCGCTTCAGCACCTGGCCGCGCATCAGCCGCATGGCGGCGGCATGGACGATCTTGATCTCGGTTGCCACCGCCTCGCCCACACCGCGCACCTCCATCAGGCGCTCGGGCTCCGCGCTCAGCACTTCCGCGAAGGTGCCGAAACGGGCGAGGAGCTGCTTGGCGAGCGGCTTCGTGTCTCCCCGTTTGATTGCGCGGAAGAGGACCATTTCGAGGAGTTCGTAATCGGGCAAGGCGCTGGGTCCCGATTCCCGAAAACGTTCTTTCAGCCGTTCGCGGTGTCCGAGGAAGTGCGGCAGGGGCTTGTCGCCGGCATCCTCGAACCCGGCCATGGGGCTAGACCCTGTAGGGCGGGTGATGCAGGCCCTTGGGCGAAAGGGTGAAGATCTCGACCCCCGTCTCGGTGACGCCGATGGTGTGCTCGAACTGGGCGGAGAGGGAACGGTCCCGCGTCACCGCGGTCCAGCCGTCACCCAGAATCTTCACATGCGGGCGGCCCAAATTGATCATCGGCTCGATGGTGAAGAACATGCCGGGCTTGAGTTCGACACCTTCGCCCTTTCGGCCATAATGCAGCACATTGGGCTGGTCATGGAACACGCGGCCAAGGCCATGGCCGCAGAAATCCCGCACCACGGAGCAGCGCTCGGCCTCGGCATAGCTCTGGATGGCGAAGCCGATGTCGCCAAGGTGGGCACCGGGCTTCACCGCCGCGATGCCGCGCATCAGGCTTTCATAGGTGACCTCGACCAGTCGCTCGGCCTTCCGGTTCACCTCGCCCACATTGTACATGCGGCTCGAGTCGCCGTGCCAGCCGTCTACGATCAGCGTCACGTCGATATTCACGATGTCACCGTCCCGCAGCGGCTTGTCACTGGGAATGCCGTGGCAGACCACGTGGTTGATCGAGGTGCAGATCGACTTCGGGTATCCGCGGTAACTGTAGGGCGCGGGAACGGCATTGTTGTCGCGCGCGAATTCGACGATCAACTGGTCCAGCTCATCCGTCGTCACCCCGGGCTTGACGTGCGGGACCAGCAGGTCGAGCGCCTCGGCGGTAAGACGGCCAGCCTTGCGCATGCCCTCGAAATTCTCAGGCCCATGCAGCTTGATGCGGTTCGATCGCGGGGTATCGGTCTCGTCGGTGGCGGCGTAGGTCATCAAGGGCCTTCGTTCGGGACCGGCGCGACCGGCCTTTGGGTGGTTGATGCAATTTACAGGATCGGGGCAAAGCCTCAACCGCTTTGAGGCTGGTTACCTGATGCAAATAGTGGCAGGGGCCTTGCGTCGCAAGGGCAAAGGGCGTGATTGACAGCCGGGGGCGGGGCTGGCACAGCGCGCCCCGAAACGCAGGATTTCATCATATGACCGCCTCGCAACCCACCGCCGCCGTGCTGCTCATCGGGGATGAAATCCTCTCCGGCCGCACCAAGGACAAGAATTTGGGGTTCATCGCCGATTACATGACGGCGCTGGGGATCGACCTCAAGGAGGCGCGCGTGGTGCCGGACATCGAGGAGGAGATCGTCGCGGCGCTCAATGCACTTCGCCACCGCTACAGCTATGTGTTCACCACCGGGGGGATCGGACCCACCCATGACGACATCACGGCCGATGCGGTGGCCAGGGCCTTTGGCGTGCCCATTGAGCACGACCCCAAGGCCGTTGAAATCCTGCTCGCCTATTTCAAGGAAATGGGGCGCGAGCCCAACGAGGCCCGCATGCGCATGGCGCGGATTCCAAAGGGCGCGGTGCTGATCGATAATCCGGTCTCCAAGGCGCCAGGCTTCCAGATGGGCAATGTCTTCGTCATGGCGGGAGTGCCCAAGATCATGAACGCCATGATGGATGACGTCGCCACCCGGCTGACGCGTGGTGTTCCCATGCTGTCCCGGAACGTCGAGTTCCGGGGCGGGGAGGGGGATGCTGCCAAGCCGCTGGGCGAAATCCAAAAGGCCTTCCCCAACGTCGTGATTGGCTCCTACCCCTTCCAGGCGCCGGATGGCTTTGCCACCAACCTGGTGCTTCGCTCTCGTGACGAGGTGGTGCTGGAACAGGCCCTCGCCGCCGTCAGGGCCATGGCCGATGAGCTGACCCGGCAAGGAAAGGCCCGCGGCTGGGCCTGAAAAGTTTTTGCACCGCAGCCGGGCAGGCGTCATAACAACGTTGGGAGGCAAGGATTCATGGACGAAAAGTGGCAGAAGAGTTTTCCCGTGTCGTGGGACCAGTTCCACCGGGACGCGCGGGCACTTGCCTGGCGGCTGTCCGCAGCCGGCCCGTTCCGCGCGGTGGTGGCGGTGACGCGTGGCGGGCTGGTGCCTGCCGCCATCGTCGCGCGTGAACTCGGCATCCGGGTGATCGAGACGGTCTGCGTCGCCTCCTACGAATATGACAAGCAGGGTGAAATCCAGGTGCTCAAAGGCATTGGCGAAGCGGTGGCCGGAAACGACAGCGGTGCAGGCGTGCTGATCGTCGACGACCTCGTCGACACCGGCGCCACGGCGCGCGTCGTCCGGGAGATGCTGCCCAAGGCGCATTTCGCCACCGTCTATGCAAAGCCCGCGGGCCGCCCGCTGGTCGATACCTTCATCACCGAGGTGAGCCAGGATACCTGGATCTACCTGCCCTGGGACATGCACCTGACCTTCGCGCCGCCGATCCGCGACAAAGCGACGGCCTGAGCCAGGCGATGGGGTCAGTTTCGGCTTACGGCATTCTGGCGCTCCTCGCGCTTCTTCAGGTCAAGCACGCCATTGGTGACGGCCCGTTGCAGACGAGCCGCATGGTCCATGAGAAAGGCTTCTACGGTCTGCGCGGCGGCCTCCTCCACGCAGCGGTTCATGGTGCGGGAACTCTGCTGGCGCTGCTCGTCTTCGGCCTCGCGCTGGCGCTCGCAGCGGCGGAGGCTGTGGTTCACTACCATGTCGATTTCTTCAAGGAGTCACTGGCGCGGCGGAAGGGCTGGACGCAGGACAAGCCGGTGTTCTGGTGGGCCCTGATGGCTGACCAGATGATACACCAGCTCACCTATCTCGCGATCGCTTTCGCCGTGATCAGTCTTGCCAGCTAGGATGGAATGACCGTGCAGACACTCGATGTGACGCTGACCGATGCCATGGACCGTTTCGCGGCCCGCCGCCCGAAGACCCGCGCCATGCAGGCGCGCGCTGCCCATGTCATGCCCGGCGGCAACACCCGCACCGTGCTGTTCACCCAGCCTTTCCCGATCCGCATCGAGAAGGGCGAGGGCGCTACGCTCACTGATATCGACGGTCACAGCTACCTCGATCTTCTGGGTGAATACTCGGCCGGTATATACGGCCACTCGCACCCGCAGATTCTTGCCGCCGCGCGGGCAGCACTCGAGAAGGGCCTCAATCTCGGCGGCCACCACGCCGATGAAGTACGCCTCGCCGAACTCGTGACCAAGCGCTTCAATCTCGACCTTGTGCGCTTTACCAACTCCGGCACCGAGGCAAACATGATAGCGCTCTCCGCGGCTCGTTGTTTCACGGGCGCCAAGAAGATCATGCCCATGCAGGGCGGCTATCATGGCGGCACGCTCTATTTCAGCCATGGCGCCTCGCCGGTGAATGCGCCGTTTGACTGCGTGATGGGCGAGTACAATGACATCGAGACCACGCGGGCGCTCATCGCGGAACACGGCAAGGAGCTTGCCGCGGTGATCCTCGAGCCGATGCTGGGCGGCGGCGGCTGCATCCCTGCAAGTGCTGAGTTCATCAGGATGCTGCGCGAAGAGACGGCGGCGCGCGGCATCGTGCTGATCTTCGACGAGGTGATGACCTCACGCCTCCATCCCGGCGGTCTTGCCGCCAAGCTCGGGATCGAGCCGGACCTCAAGACGCTCGGAAAATACGTCGGCGGCGGCATGAGCTTCGGCGCCTTCGGTGGAAAGCGGGAGATCATGGCGCTGTTCGACCCCACCTCGCCCAACGCGCTGCCTCATGCCGGAACCTTCAACAACAACACGCTGACCATGGCTGTGGGCAGCGTGGCGATGGCGGACATCTATACGCCCGAGGCCTGCGCGGAACTCAATGCTCGCGGTGATCGTCTTCGCGATGCGCTGAATGACCTGTTCATGCACTACCAGGTGCGGATGAAGGCCATGGGGCAGGGCTCCATGATCGCCATTCATCCGATGCAGGGCGAGATCAGTTCTCCCCATGATATCGAGGCGACCGACAAGCGCTTGCGCCAGCTTCTGTTCCTCGATCTCCTGGAGCAGGGCGTCTACATCGCCGAGCGCGGCTTCATGGCGCTGTCACTGATGGTGACGGATGCCGATTGCGAGCGCGTGGTGGCGGCGGTGGAGCGGCACATCACGGCACGGCGGGAGTTGCTGGTTTAGGTAAGGTTGATCCCGTCACCCCTGCGAAAGCTGGGGGCCAGCTTTGGGGTTTGGGCTGGTCACAACGCCTTACCCAGCGCCTTCGCCAGATTCCCCGTTTTGCCCGGCTCGACGGAATCCAGCTTCAGCCAGCGGGCCATGAGGTGCAACTCACTTGCGAGGGCTGCTGCGGTGTCCTCTGGGTCGGCATGCGCCTCGTGGTGGATGGCGCTGGCGCGCAGCACCACCGCCTGACGGTCCGCCTTGAGGCAGACCCGTCCGGCGATCCTGTCCCCGTGCAGGAAGGGCAGTACGTAGTAGCCGAATTTCCTTTTTGAGGCAGGGGTATATATCTCGATCCTGTAGTGAAATCCGAAGAGTCTCTCGGCCCGCGACCGCTCCCACACCACGGGGTCGAAGGGGGAGAGGAGTGCACTACCCCCGGCCTTGCGGGGGATGGTGGCGTCCCGATGGAGATAGGCTTGCGGCTTCCAACTCTCGACGCTGATGGGGATCAGCCTGCCCTCCTCAATGAGTTCGGCCAGCGCTGTCTTGGTCTCAGCGACGGGCAGGCGGAAATAGTCCCGGAGGTCGATCTCTGTGCCGATTCCCAGTGCGCGGCCGGAGAGGTCCAGCAGGTTGCGGATCGCATCGCCTTCCGAAGGCGTCTCCAGCGCCAGGATCTCCGCCGGGATGACGCGCTCCGGAATGTCATAGAGGCGCTCGAAGCGCTGGCGCGTCGCCGTGGTCACGAGGCCCTGGTCGAACAGCGTCTCCAGCGCCAGCTTACCCTTGGACCAGCCCCACCAACTGCCCCCGGATTTGCCGCCGCCCGGGATTTCGCTTGCGGCAGTCGGGCCGTTCCGCGTGACGAAGTCCAGCACCTCGCGCAGATAGCGCCGTTCCTCCTGGCCGAAGCGGTCCATCTGCCCATAGGTGCCATTGCCGGCGCGTGCCCTGGCCATGCGCCAGCGCATCAGGGGGTGAAGTTCCGGCGGCAGGAGGCTTGCCTCATGCGCCCAGCATTCGAAGAGAGCGCGCTTCTTCCGGCCGAAGCTCCGTTCATCAAGGCTTGCGTGGGAGTAGGCGCCGAGCCGTGAGAAGAGTGGCAGGTAATGCGAGCGGATGAGGACGTTGACGCTGTCGATCTGCAGCAGGTTGAGCCGGCGGATCATCGGGGCCATGCGGGCCCAGGTGACGTTCTCCGCGCGCGCGCCACTAGAGAAGCCCTGCGCGGCCAGTGCCACGCGGCGGGCCTGGGCGAGTGTCAGCCGGTCAGGCAGCCTTTTCGGTCCAGGCGGCCAGGGCTGGAATCGACTCATTCGGCTTGAGCTTGGGATTGAACCTGTAGAGGGTCGAGCAATAGGGGCACACGGTTTCAGTGTCGGCCCCCATGTCGATGAAGATGTGCGGATGGTCGAAGGGCGGCAGTGCCCCGATGCACATAAATTCCTTCGCACCCACCTCAATGGCCGCAAGGCCCATCTGGTTCTGGAAATGGGGAGTGGTGCCCGCTGCCATGGTGATCCTCAACGTCTATGTTTCGCAGGCGGATTAGCATATGTTCGCTGCCCATGAACAGCTTCAATTCGGATGGCGTCCGGATCGCCTATGAGATGGCGGGCGAGGGGCCGCCCATGCTCCTCATCCATGGCTTTGCTTCCACCGGCCGCGTCAACTGGTGGGATACGGGCTGGGTGAAGACCCTGACGGAGGCTGGCCGCAAGGTGATCACTTTCGACCAGCGGGGCCATGGGGAAAGCGAAAAGCTTTATGATTCCGCGCGTTACCCGGCAGCCGAGATGGCGGAGGACGCGCGCCGCCTGGTGGATCACCTTGGAATCGCGGCAGCGGACATCATGGGTTATTCTATGGGTGCGCGCGTCTCGGCCTTCCTCGCCATCAATCACCCCGCCCGCGTCCGCCGCGCTGTCTTCGCGGGGCTGGCCTCCCGGATGATCACTGGCGTTGGAGGATCCGAGGCCATCGCCCGAGGGCTCGAGGCGCCGGACAAGGAGAGCGTCACGGACTCCGGCGTCCGCTCCTTCCGCATCTTTGCCGAACAGACGAAAAGCGACCTCAAGGCGCTCGCCGCCTGCATCCGGTCCTCCCGCGAGAAGATCACGGTCGAGGAACTGGCGAAGATCAGCCTTCCGGTGCTCGTCGTGGCAGGCGAGAAGGACGATGTGGCGGGCGACGTCGAGACGCTGGTCGCCGCGATCCCGGGTGCCAGGGGCCTGACACTGCCCGGCCGCAACCACATGAATGCGGTGGGTGACAAGAGCTACAAGGAAGCGGTGCTGGCGTTTCTTGCCTAAGTCCCCCGGAAGACGGGCTTGCGCTTCTCCATGAAGGCTGCGCGGCCTTCGGCGTAGTCCGCGCTGTCGAAACAGCGCTTGCCGAGCCAGGCGACTTCCGCGTCATCCTCATGACCTGGCCGGCCGGTGAGGAAATCGATGGCGCGCTTGGCGTGGGCGTGCGTGAAGGGGGCACCCTCGGCGATCTCCGCTGCAAGCCTGGCAACTTCCGCCTCCGGGTCGGCTGCCATCCGGTTCACCAGTCCGAGCTTCAGGGCTTCCGCCGCGCCAACCTTGCGTGCGGTGAAGAGCATGTCCTTGGCCGCAGCAGCGCCGATGGTGATCACGAGGTCCTTGAGGCCATCCATCGGATAGGCGAGGCCCAGCCGGGCGGGCGGCAGGGCGAAAAGGGCTGATTGATCCGCCACTCTCATATCGGCGGCCAGCGCGATCGCGAGGCCTCCCCCGATGCAGAAGCCCCGCACCATGGCGAGGACCGGCTTGGAACAGGCGCGGATGGCGGCGAGTGCGTCTCCGTTCAGCTTTTCATAGGCTGCGGCGGAGGCTGAATCATTTCGGGCGGCGCCAAACTCCGAGATGTCGGCACCGGCTGCGAAAGCCTCCGTTCCCGCCCCGCGAATAGCGATCATCCGGACGTCCGGGTGCTGGTCAAGGGCTTGGATGAGGGGCGGGATCGCTGCCCACATCTCGGCATTCAGGGCATTGCGGCGCTCTGGGCGGTTCAGGACCAGCCACCCCAGCGCCCCCTCAATCCCCGCCTGGAGGAGGGGGGTTGGTGTTGCAATTTTGATCATAGGTCAAGATTAGCTTTCGCGTGCCGTCTCTACAATGCCGGGAAGGGATATCCACATGAACGGGCTTAAGGTATGATGTATAAAAATCCCCGGAGCGTCACATGCGTCAGGCCGCCAAGACCCAAGCCGTCGAGAAGATCGATCCCGTCTGGAGCCGCATCCGCGAGGAAGCAGAGGCGATCGCCCGGCACGAGCCTGCTCTGGGAGGTTTCATCTTCTCGCTGGTTCTGAATCACGACAGTTTCGAGGGAGCCCTCACCCACCGCCTTGCCCAGCGGCTTGGCAATGCCGATATCGGCGGCGACCTCATCGTCCACGCCTTCAGTGACGCGATGGAGGCCGAGCCCGAGATCGGCCACGCGGCCAGGGCCGACATCATCGCCACTTTCGACCGTGACCCCGCCTGCCACCGCTACATTGACCCCTTGCTCTATTTCAAGGGGTACCAGGCGATCCAGACTCACCGCATGGCGCACAGGTTGTGGCATATGGGCCGCAAGGATTTCGCCTATTACCTGCAGAGCCGCCTGTCGGTGATCACCTCGATCGACATTCACCCGGCCGCACGAATCGGCAAGGGCATCATGGTCGACCATGGACATGACATCGTGATCGGCGAAACCACGGTGATCGAGGACAATGTCTCGATCATGCAGGGCGTGACGCTTGGCGGCACCGGCAAGGAAGCGGGCGACCGCCACCCTAAGATCCGCCGCGGCGTGCTGGTGGGTGCTGGCGCCAAGATCCTCGGCAACATCGAGATCGGGCATTGCTCGCGGGTTGCGGCCTGCTCGGTGGTTCTGCATGACGTGCCGCCCAACACGACGGTCGCGGGTGTTCCTGCCAAGGTCGTGGGCTATGCCGGCTGCACTGAGCCCGCCCGCGCCATGGACCACAATGTGGATCAGGTTGCGGCACCCCCCGATAAGGGCTAGACGGACCCGAGACCTGAAGCAGAAGAGGCCGTCTTGAAACCCGAAGAAATCGCCAAGCTGACGAAGTTCCTGCGCGCCAAGTTCGAACTGTCCTCGATCAGCGTGAGGAAACGGCCGCAGAAGTCCGATTCCGCCGAGGTCTATATCGGGGAAGAGTTCGTGGGCGTGATCTTCCGGGACGAGGAAGACGGCGAACTGTCCTATAACTTCTCGATGGCGATCCTCGATTTCGACCTCGAGGACTGACGGGAGCCCCCGATGGCGGTCTATGCGCTTGACGGCATTCAGCCGGAGCTTCCCGGCGACGGCGCCTTCTGGATCGCGCCCGATGCGGCGGTGATCGGCAAGGTGAGGCTGCGCGCCATGGCGAGCGTCTGGTTTGGCGCGGTCATCCGCGGCGACAATGAGTGGATCACCATCGGCGAGAACGCCAACATCCAGGACGGCGCAGTGCTGCACACCGACCCCGGCCTGCCACTGACCGTGGGCCCCAATTGCACCATCGGCCACAAGGCGATCCTGCATGGCTGCGAGATCGGCCAGAACACGCTGATCGGCATGGGGGCCGTCATCCTCAACCGCGCGAAGATCGGCAGCAACTGCCTGATCGGCGCCAATGCGCTGATCACCGAGGGCAAGGTGATCCCCGACAATTCGCTCGTCATGGGTCAGCCCGGCAAGATCATGGGCGAGCTCAACGCCGACACGATTGCCGGCCTCACCCGCTCGGCCGAAAGCTATGTGCGGAACTGGGAGTGCTTCGCCAGGGGGCTTACCGCGCTCTAGCCTTCAGGATCTCGTCGGTGTCGTCGAGCAGGGCGGCCATCGCCTCGCGCGCCGCCTTGGGCGATTGCCGGGCAATGGCCTTCACCACGTCGCCGTGGAGCGGCAGAATGTGCTCTGGCTTGGCCGTGTGGCGCGTGGTGAAGGCGAACATGCTCGCCAGCGATTGTTCGATGATGATGCCGAAGGGGGTGAGAAGCTCGTTGTTGGCGCAGGCGAGCAGGCGCAGGTGAAAGGTGACGTCCGCCTCCACCATGGTCTGCGGGCCAGATGCCGTGCGCATGGCGTCCAGGGCTTCCTCAAGTGCTTGGAGCTGCTCAGCCGTGCGGCGTTGCGCGGCGAGTTCCGCGACGCCGGGTTCGAAGATGTGGCGCACCTCCTGAAGTGCATGGAGGAAGCCCTTTTCATCCATGGCGGCGCGGTGCCAGGTCATCACGTCACGGTCGAGAAGGTTCCAGCGCTCGCGCGGCTCGACGCGCGAACCGACCTTGGGCCGTGAGACCAGCAGGCCCTTGCCGTTCAGCGTCTTGATCGCCTCGCGCACCGCCGTCCGGCTGGCGCGGAACCTGCGGCCCCACTCCGCCTCGTTGGGAAGCAGGCTGCCCGGCGGATAGGTGCCGTTGAGAATGAGTTCGCCGATCCCGGCGGCCAGTTCCGCATGGACGCGGCTACCCGGTTGGCGCCGCGCGGGTCTCATGGTCTTCCGCCCCTGATCCATCGGGACTCCGATGCGTGACGTTGAAATTGTCATACAATTTACGCCTTCGGAGGGTGCGTTGCAACGGGCTTGGGGAACTGGGTGCCCCGACATCAGCAAGCAAAAGCCGATTATACACACAAACATTTGAATGTACATCATGAGTCATGCGCGAGCTCAACTACAAACAGACTTGAATTCGTAAGTTTACTTATAAAAGAGTACAACGATTGCAGTAAGCAAGTTGAAAAAGCAGAGCGCAAGTAATCCGCTCGGGATAGGGACGCTAGGGACAACACTCATGACACTGGTTGATTCAAGCCCGTCTCTCCATCGGACGGGCCCCGCAGCGGACGCGCGGTCTTCCAATCGTGAACCGGCCCGGCTCAGGCAGTCCGGCAACCGGTTGAACCAGAAGATCAGACTGCCGGTTCCACAACTCGCCGAGTTCCGGTCGCGCAAATACTGGACAATCGCGCCTATCGTGTGTGCCGGTTCGCTTTCGCTGGCAGCCTTTGTCTTCGGTTACCTTCTTTACAAGCAGATCTATTGCCCCAAGCTTTCGGATTGGAATGGGGAATGGCCCGTTTTCGAGATGGCGTATGAATTCAGTCGTTTCGTGGTGAGCGCCGAGACGAGTCCCAGCCTGACCGACATCAAATTCCGAGGCGACATTCACTTGAGCCGCATCGATGTGCTGCGCGAAACGCAAAGCATCGCGGATGTGAGGCGGCAGATGCCGGAGGAACTGGAAAGGATTTACGCGTCAGCTCAGCGGAGTGGCCAGTTGATCGACAATCTCGATCGCTCCGACGGCCGTGCCGCCTTGTTGAAGCACCTTCGCGCCGATGCCATGCTGGTCCGTGGTCATGTTGTTCTCCGTCGAGGTTCAGGGTTGAAGTCGCAACTCCATCCTAAACCCACATCGGAGCGGCATGGCCACACCGGTCCGGGC
>JBEILC010000024.1:0-23532 GCA_040379425.1 Hyphomicrobiales bacterium | reverse complement strand
GTCGCTGGGATAGCGCAAGCGGCTACGGTCATAACGTCCGCGATTTTCGTTCGTCCACATCGGCGGCCCCTCCGAATCAGGCCGCCACCCTTGAATCACATCTGGTTCAGATGATTCAAGAACTCACCGGACAGGCTCTCAGGCCTACAGCGAGCTGAAGATGAAACAGCCCTGCGCGCCATTCTTGAGGCTCCCGGCCAGGTGCGGAGAATGGCGCGGCATGGACGTTACATCTACACTTTCCGGCAGACAGCGGAGCATCCGCGCGGACTTTGGCTGCGCTTGCCGGAGATGGCCTCCGTAACGCATGACGCACCATGGGAGACGGTTTTCGACCTCGATGCTTTCTGGGCGGAAAGCGGCAAGGTCTGGGTCTGGCGCGGCGCGCAGATGAGCCCATTCAACGCAAGGCAGTCGCTGATCCAACTGTCGGAGGACGGATCGGACCTCATTCGCAGTATCGAATTCGATCTCGAGAGCTTGAGTTTCGTGACGGGCGGCTTCGACCTGGGGCCCGACCGGGGTGGCGCACAATGGCTGGGGCCGGACAGTCTGCTTCTTTTCTCCGCCGCCCCAGGCGATGCCACGCTCTCGGGCTGGCCAGGCACGCTGCGCCGGCTGGAACGTGGTGCCAAGCGCGATGAGGCACAGATCCTGTTTCGGACCGACGAGAACCATATAGAGGTCATCGGCTGGGTCAGCCGTCTGGGTGGTCCGGATTGGGTGGAGGTCCGCCAGGAACACACAGGCATCGGCAAGGTGCGCGTGAGGCTCCTGCGGCCGGGACAGGCGGAGATCGTGTTGCCAAACCCCGAAGACACGATTCCTGCCTTCAACCACGCGTTCTGTGCTTGGATCGCCAGCGAACAGGGCACGCACCCGTCCGGAACGCTGGTCATGAGCCGTCATGACGGCCGCGGAGAAAGGATCCTGTTCAGCCCCCGGAGCGGGGCGGTTGTGCGGTCCTGGGACCTGGTCTTCTCTGGTGACTGGCTGGTGTGGATCGAAATGCGCGATCTGAAACCGCATGTGATGACGCTCGACACGCGCGAGGCCGACGCGGAACCGCGGGGCATTCTTCCGCCCGTCGCGGCAGAGTCAGTGTGGGTCTCACCCTTCGACATGGAACCCGACTTCGGTGACGGTACGCTGATGCTCACTGCCATGGGCTACCTGATGCCCCGCCAGACATGGCTGTTCGATCTGTCGAGGGGTGTCGAGGGCATTGCCTTCCGCCGGCTCCATGCCCAGCCCGCGCGCTTCAATGCAGCGGGTTGTGATGTCGCTGTGTGGGCCGCCACCAGCGAAGACGGCACAGAGGTTCCTTATCACATCGTACTGCCGAAGGGCCATGAAGGGCGGAACGACTTGCCTGTCCTGCTTTACGGCTATGGTGGCTTTGGCGAGAGCCAGGAGCCTGCCTATCAGCCGCTCTTCGGTAAGTGCTGGATCGAGCGGGGTGGAGCCTATGTCGAGGCCCATATCCGCGGCGGCGGCGATCTCGGCCCGGAGTGGCATACCCAGGCAAAGGGCGCGGGCCGCGACAAGTCCTTCGCTGACTTCGCGGCCGTCGCCGCCGACCTCGTGGCGCGCGGCATCACCACGGCGCAACGGATTGCCTGTCATGGCGTCTCGAATGGTGGACTGCTCTGTGGCGTGATGCTGACGCGCTATCCGGAGCGCTTCGGCGCCGTCTGGGCGAGCGTTGGTGTCCACGACATGCTGAACTACAGCCGCTTTCCTGCCGGGCGGGCCTGGATCGACGAATATGGTGATCCGGATGAGCCTTCCGCGCGGGCGTGGCTGCGCTCCTTTTCGCCCATCCACAACATACCGGACAGGCCACTGCCGCCCGTGCTGCTTGATACCAGCGACCGTGACGACAGGGTCGATCCATCTCATTCCCGCCGCTTTGCGGCGGCGCTCCGCGCCGCGGGGCATGAGCCGTTCTTCATGGAGCACCGCGGCGGCCACGGCGGTGGCGGCGCGAGCCATGAGACGGCGCGGGAGATCGCCCTTGGATTGGCCGTCCTGCGCCGGGCGCTCGGCCTTCAGTAACCGGGCGGCGGAATGAAGCCGCTGTATTCCTTCTCCAGCAGTTCAGCGAAGCGGATCGAGGTTAAGTCGCCATACTGCCGGGTGATGATCTGGACGCCCGCAGGCAGGCCATCTGGCGTGAGGCCGATGGGAGCCACCGTCGAGGGCAGGTAGAAGCATCCCGAGTACCCTGCCCAGAACAATTGATCCGTACACGCCACACGCTTGCCGTTGACCGTGATCATGCGCTCATGGCGCTCGCCCGCATGGTCGTGCGGGAAGGCGGCGGAGGCGGCAGCAGGGCAGATCATCACGTCCCAGTCGCCGAAGAACTGATCCCACAGCAGGCGCATCTGGTGGCGGCGCTCGTTGTGCTTCAGCCAGTCGCGGTGGGAGAGCACATAGGCGCGCAGCATCTTGGTGAGATAGCTGTCATCCAACGGGTCCGAAGCGGCGACCTTCGCGGAATTCGCCGCAAACTCCGCATCCGACTGGCGGCGGCTGGTGGCGGAACGCAGCAGCGCGATGTAGACGTCCATCGCCTCCTTGGTGGAGAAGCCGGGCCTTGCGGTGGTCGATAGCGTCTTCACCCGCTTGCCGAGGAACTGCGTGAGCTTGCCGAGCAAGTCCTGGACGGGAAGGTCCACCTCCGACTGCTCATCCGTGATCATGACGGCGACGCGGAAGTCCTTCAGCGATTTCTGCCTGGCGGGCGGCAGTGCCAGCTTAAAGCCGCGCCCCTCGGGGCCCACGGGCCCGGCGAGCAGTTTCAGCATCGTGGCGAGGTCGCGCGCCGAGCGGGCGAGCGGCCCGGCGACGGAGATGTCTCCCGGTTGCACGATACCCGGCAGCAGGTGGCCTTCATAGGGAACGACGCCATAGGTCGGCTTGTGGCCATAGACGCCGCAGTAATGCGCCGGATTGCGGATCGAGGCGCCGATGTCCGTCCCGATCTCGAGCGCCGACACGCCCGAGGCAAGTGCCGCGGCCGAGCCCCCTGAGGAGCCTCCGGGCGTGCGCGTCAGGTCCCATGGATTGTTGGTCGTTCCATAGATCGCGTTGAAACTCTGCCAGTCCGCCAGCATCAGCGGCACGTTGGTCTTGCCATAGATGACCGCACCCGCATCCGTGAGCCGCGTGATGGCCACGGCATCGGATGAGGCGATATTGTCCTTGAAGCGCGGATCGCCCCAGGTGGAGGGCGTTCCCGTCCAGTCGAAGCTTTCCTTCGCCGTCATCGGCACGCCGTCGAAGGGGCCTATGGGCTTTCCGGCCTTCAGCCTCCGGCCCGCGGCGGCGGCGGCTTTCTTGGCGCGGGGAATGTCTGTCACGATGACGGCGTTCAGCGCGTCATTGTGCTTGGCGAACTGGTCGAGGCATTGTTCGAGCAGCGCTTCCGGGCTGGTCTTGCCCGTGCGCAGGAGTTGCGCCAACTCGGTGGCGGAGCGGAAATGAAGAGGCAGGCCGGGCATTGAACACTCCTTATCCCGCCAAACTAGCCCTGCATGCCAGAACTGCAAACCCCCATGCTGACGCCCGGCGCTTGACCGTATAGAGAACGCCCATGGACCGCCGCAGCCTCATCATCGGTTACCTGCTCGTTGCCGCGGGCTCAGCCATGTTTTCCTCCAAGGCGATCTTCATCAAGCTCGCCTATCTGGAGCGCTATGACTCGCTCCTGATCCTCGCCTGGCGCATGGTCTTTGCGCTGCCCTTCTTCCTCGTGGTGGGAGCCATCGAACTTGGCCGCCGCAAGCGGGAGGGCAAGCCCATGCCGCACCGGGGTGCCGTGCTGGGAGCCATTGGTATCGGCCTCATCGGCTATTACCTCGCCATGGTGCTGGACTTCGCGGGGCTTCTCTATGTGACAGCGCAGCTGGAGCGGCTGGCGCTCTTCACCTATCCGATTTTCCTGATTTTTCTTGGCGCCCTGTTCTTCGGCATGCGCCTCACGGCTTCGGCGGTGATCGCGGCAGTCATTACCTATCTGGGCCTTGCCGTGGTCTTCGTTTCCGATTTCTCGATTGGCGGTGAGAATGTGACGCTCGGCACGCTGCTCGTGCTTGGCGCTGCGTTGAGCTTTGCGCTCTACCAGCTGATGGCCAAGCGCTACATCGGTGAAATGGGCGCGGCGCTGTTCACATCCGTTGCACTGTCAGCCGCAGCGGCGATGACGCTCGCCCATGTCTTCATCGTGCGCGGCCATCTTGATACGTCGATGTCAGCGCATTATTTCATGCTGGCGGCGGGAACGGGCATTTTGGCGACGGTGCTGCCCTCCTTCTTCGTCAATGCCGGCCTCGCCCGCATCGGGGCTGCTTCGACGGCCATCATCTCCAACGTCTCGCCACTGCTGACGATCTATTTCGCCGTGGTGCTGCTGGGCGAGGAATTCACGCTGCCGCACGCCATCGGCACGGCGCTGGTGGTGGGCGGCGTGGGCTACCACACCTGGCGCGAATTGAAGGCGCCTGTCAGGGATGATGTGTAACTCCTTGCCATGTGTATCACGATATGATACATAGCTGAATGATCGTTGGCACGAAGGGAAAGCTTGCCGCGGAGGCCGTGAGGAATCGCTTCGGTAAGGGCTTTCCGGCAGACCTCGTCAGGCGGACTAGGGCGATGCTCTCCGCCCTGGACGCTGCCGTGGTCGTGGAGGACTTGCGTTTTCCGCCCGGCAATCATCTCGAGGAGTTGAAGGGGAGCCGGGCCGGGCAGCATTCCATTCGCATCAACGATCGGTGGCGCATCTGTTTCCGATGGACCGAACAGGGCCCCGCCGACGTTGAGATCGTCGACGATCATTGAGGAAGCCAGTCATGTCGTTGCTCGTCAATCCGTCCCACCCCGGTGAAGTGCTGCAGGAGCTCTATCTCGCACCGCTCGGACTGAGTGCGCTGGCGCTGGCCCGCCGTATCCACGTGCCGCGCACGCGGATCGAGCGGCTGGTAAAGGGCGAGACCGCGGTTTCGGCGGACACGGCCATGCGCTTGGCCAAGGTCTTCAGCACCACGCCGGAATACTGGATGAACCTGCAGCGGGCCTGGGACCTGGCGCGGGCGCGAGAAACGATCGACGTGTCAGGCATCAAGCCGCTTGCGGCCTGACGCCTCCCGCCTCCCGCCTCAGCTCACATTGTCCGGCAGGACTTCCTTGCGCTTGGCCATGAAGGCCTGGAGCTGTTCGTCGATGCTCTCGTCGAGCGGCGGGGCCTGGTAGTCGCGGAGCATCTGCTTCCAGCGCTCAGTGGCGCGGACCACGATGTCCTTCCCGCCCTCGTCACGCCACTGCTCGTAGGAGTTGTTGTCGGCGAGCGAAGAGCGCCAGAAGGCGGTTTCGAAATTGGCCTGGGTGTGGGCACAGCCCAGATAGTGCGAGCCGGGGCCCACCTCGCGGATCGCGTCAAGCGCCTGGCCGTTCTCTGAGAAGTCCACGCCCTCGGCGAACTTCTGGTACATGGAGAGCTGGTCGGCATCCATGATCAGCTTCTCGTAGCCCGAAGCGAGGCCGCCTTCGAGCCAGCCTGCGGCATGGAGGCAGAAGTTGACGCCGGACAGCAGCGTCGACCACATGGTGTTCGCACTCTCGTAAGCCGCCTGCGCGTCCGGAAGCTTGGAGCCGCAGAGGCTGCCGCCGGAGCGGAAGGGAACCCCCATGCGGCGGGCAAGCTGGGCCGCGCCGAAGGTCACCATGGCGGGTTCCGGCGAGCCGAAGGTCGGTGCACCCGACTGCATGGACATCGAAGCCGCGAAGGTGCCGAACACAACGGGCGCACCGGGCCGGCAAAGCTGGGTGAAGGCGATGCCCACGGAGGCTTCCGCCAGGATCTGGGTCAGCGTGCCAACCGTGGTCACGGGCGACATGGCGCCCGCCACGATGAACGGCGAAATCACGCAGGCCTGGTTGGCGCGGGCGAGCACCTTGAGCGCACCCAGCATCACGCCGTCCCACACCATGGGCGAGTTGGCGTTGATGAGCGAGGTCATCACGCAGTTCTGGTCCACGAACTCCTTGCCGAAGACCATCTCCGCCATGGCCACCGAGTCAGCCGAGCGTTCGCCCGCCGTGACCGAGGCCATGAAGGGTTTGTCGGAATACTTGATGTGGGTGTAGATCATGTCCAGGTGACGCTTTGCCACCGGAACGTCCACGGGCTCGCACAGCGTGCCGCCTGCGTGGTGCAGGCTCGGCAGCATGTAGACCAGCTTGGCGAAGTTGCGGAAATCCTCGATCGTGGCGTAGCGGCGGCCCTCATCGAGGTTGCGGATGAAGGGCGGGCCATAGACCGGCGCGAAGACCATGTTGTTGCCGCCGATGGTCACACTGTTGGCGGGGTTCCGCGCATGCTGCACATATTCGCGCGGCGCCGTCTTGATCAGCGAGCGGACGAGGCCCTTGGGGAAGCGCACGCGGGAGCGCTTGGGGTCGGTCGCGGAGGGCGTCACGTCAGCGCCTGCGTCCTTCCACATACGGACGGCTTCTTCATCCTCGTAGAAGTCGATGCCGATCTCCTGCAGCACGGTTTCCGCATTGTGCTCGATCAGTTCGAGCTGCTCGTCGCTGAAGGGCTCATAGGGCCTGACGGTGCGGCGGATGAAGCCTGCCTGCTTCACTGTAGTGGAAGTGCGCGCCGCACGGCGGGCATCGGCACCGCCACGGCCGCGGCGGCCGGAAGAGGAAGCGGTATCGGGCTGGACGTCGGTCATGGATCAAGCCTGTTGAAAAGTTTTCACGTGAGGAGAGATTTACGCTCTTAGGGCGCGCCCGGCGTGGAGGGAAACGTCAGGGGATGGCCGGGAAACGACGCCTCAGAACGTCACCCTCAGGCTCTCCAGCCCATGGAAATGATAGGCGTTGCGGTAGCGCGGGGGTTCCGCGAGGGCGAGGCGGGGCAGGCGCTTGAACAGCAGCGGCAGGGCGATTTCCATTTCCAGCCGCGCCAGGGGTGCGCCGATGCAGAAATGGATGCCGGCGCCGAAGCTGACCTGCGGGTTTGGGTCTCGCGCGGGGATGAAGTGGTCAGGCTCCGGGAAGCGGGCCGGATCCCGGTTCGCCGCCCCCAGCATCAGCCCCACGGTTTCGCCCTTCTTCAGCCTGATCCCCGCATATTCAAGGTCTTCCAGCGCATAGCGGGTGAAGAGATGGAGGGGCGCGTCGTAACGCAGCGTTTCCTCGACGTGGCCCTCGCCGATGCCGGTGCGGATGTCCTGTTCGAGGAGGCATTTGATGGCGTTGCCAATAGCATGGACGGTCGCCTCGTGGCCGGCGTTGAGGAGCAGGATGGCGGTGGTGACGAGCTCATCCTCAGTCAGCTTCGATCCCTGCTCCTCCGCCTTGATGAGTTCGGAGAGGAGGTCGTCCTTCGGTTCCTTCCGGCGGCGTGAGACATAGTCCCGCATGAATGTGGAAAACTCGACAGTGGCTTTCACCGCCCTGTCCTCGACGGCGCGGTCGCGGCGGGCCTGGTACATGGCCACCATGTCATGCGACCAGAGGAGAAGCTGCTGGGCCATGTCGGCCGGAACGCCCAGCAGATCGCAGATGACGATGACGGGAATGGGCGTTGCGAAGCTCGAGAGCAGTTCAGCCTCGCCCTTTCCCTCAATCCGGTCGATCAGGCCATTGGCGAGGCTGGTGATCGAGGGCCTGAGCCGCTCCACCTGGCGTGACAGGAAGGAGCGGTTGACGAGCCCCCGGAGCCGGGTGTGGACCGGCGGCTCGAGTTCCAGAAGGGAATGCCTTTCGAAGTCGTAGAAGGGCTTCAGGTGTGAGGGCGTCTCGGGCCAGCCCAGCTCCTCGCGGCCCGCCACATGCAGGATCTGGCGGCCGAAGCGCCGGTCCCTCAGCAGCGCGTTCACATCCTCATGCAGCGTGAAGCACCAGTAACCGTACTGTTCCCACTGGAACACCGGCACCTCCGCGCGGATTGCGTGGTAGGCCGGATAGGGGTCGTTGTAGAAAACGGGGTCCACCGGGTCGAGGAAGACGGAACGTCGGGCTTTATCAATGCGCATGGCTGCCATCTTCCCGCGAAGTCGCCTCTTTCCGCAAGTCTGGCTATAGGACCATCCACCATGCGTGACAGGCCCCAGGTTTCCGTCGAATTCATTCTCCTCGTGGCGCTGCTTAACGCTATGGTGGCGATGTCGATCGACACCATGCTCCCGGCAGTCGGCACGATCGCGCAGGAACTGGGCGCCACCGATTCCAACAGCCGTCAGTTCATCATCACGGTGTTCTTCGCGGGCATGACGCTCGGCACGCTGATCTACGGACCGTGGTCGGATTCGATTGGGCGGAAGCCCGCGATTGGCGTGGGGCTTTGCTTCTACGCACTGGGCTCGCTCATCTGCCTCATCTCCACGAGTTTTGAGATGATGCTCATCGGACGCTTCATACAGGGCTTCGGCGCGTCCTCGCCGCGCATCGTGTCGATTGCCATGGTGCGGGACGGGCAGGGGGGAGCCGCCATGGCGCGGGTGATGTCCTTCGTCATGATGGTCTTCATGCTGGTGCCGATGCTGGCTCCCTCGATCGGGCAGCTCGTGCTTCTGGTTGCAAGCTGGCGGTTCATCTTCGTGGGGCTGCTGGCCTTCGGCGTGATTGCCGGCTTGTGGCTGTGGCTCCGCCAGGCGGAGACGCTGCCGCGTGAGCGGCGCAGTCCGCTTTCCGTCGTGGCGCTGATGACGGCGGCAGGCCAGGTGCTGCGCCACCCGGTGGCGATGGGCTATACGCTGGCGGTGGGCGCTGTCTTCGGCAGCTTCATCGTGTTTCTCGGAACCTCGCAGCAGACCTTCGCGGAGCAATATGGGCAGGGGGGCTATTTCGCCCTGTGGTTCGCGCTGTTTGCGGGCGGCATGGCACTTTCCATGCTCGTGAATGCCCGGCTCGTCATGCGCTACGGCATGCGGCTGATCTCCAAGCTGGCGCTCCGGACCTTTCTCGTGCTCTCGGTGCTGTTCCTGGGCATCAGCATAGCGTTTGGTGGCCACCCGCCGCTGGCGTTGCTCGCCATCTTCCTTTTCGTCACATTCTTCTGCAATGGCCTGCTGTTCGGCAACTACAATGCCATCGCCATGGAGCCGATGGGGCGGATTGCCGGCATGGCGGCGTCGATTTCGGGTGCCCTCTCCTCCCTCATCGCCATTATGACCGGGGGCTTCATCGGGCAGCTCTATGACGGAACGGTCATTCCGCTGATCGCGGGCTTCACCGGGCTGGGCCTCGTCACCTTCGCCCTTGTGGAATGGGCGGAACGCCACAGGAGGTGAGCTTTCTGCACCTTGCCGAGTGAGGCGGAGTTCTGATAGCAACAATCCCCGTGTCCAAGCATTATTCAGCCCTAGCCCTCGCGCGCCATGCCCTCCAGCCGGACCTTCCCTGGCCCCGGGCCTGGGACTCGCCCGAACCCCGCTCCTCCTATGATGTGGTCATCGTCGGCGGTGGCGGCCATGGCCTGGCCACGGCCTATTACCTGGCCAAGAACCACGGCATCACCAATGTCGCGGTGATCGAGAAGAGCTACATCGGCTCCGGCAATGTCGGCCGCAACACGACACTGATCCGATCGAACTACATGATCGGCGGCAACACGGCTTTCTTCGAGCATTCGCTGAAGCTGTGGGAGGGCTTGTCTCACGAGCTGAACTTCAACTGCATGGTCTCCCAGCGCGGCCAGATCGTGCTGGCGATCAGCCCGGTGCAGATGGACGTCTTCGCCCGGCGCGGCAATACCATGCGGCTCAACGGCATCGATGCGGAACTTCTCGATGCGGGCGAGGTGCGAAAGCTTCTGCCCTATCTCGATTACTCCAAGGATGCACGCTGGCCGATCTATGGCGCTATCATGCAGCCGCGCGCCGGAACCGTGCGCCATGACGCGGTGGCCTGGGGCTATGCCCGCGCGGCCTCGGCCCTTGGCGTGCACATCATCGAGAATTGCGAGGTCCGGGGCTTCATCATCGAGAACGGCAAGGTGTCGGGCGTCGAGACCTCGCGCGGGCGCATCAATGCCGGCAAGGTCGGCATCGCGGTGGCGGGCCATACCTCGCATGTGGCGAGGATGGCGGGGCTTAAGCTTCCCGTCGAAAGCCACATCCTGCAGGCCTTCGTGACGGAGCCGATCAAGCCCATCGTGGACCATGTCGTGTCCTGGGGGGCGGAGCTCTTCTACCTGTCGCAGTCGGACAAGGGCGGGCTTGTCTTCGGCGGCCACATCGACGGCTTCAACACCTATACGCAGCGGGGTCAGTTCAACCGCATCCAGACGGTGGCGGAATGCGCCGTCTCGCTCATGCCCTTCATCTCGCGGCTCCGCCTGCTCCGCCATTGGGGCGGCATCCAGGACATGACGCCGGATGGCAGCCCCTTCATCTGCAAGACGGACGTCAAGAACCTCTATCTCAACGGCGGCTGGTGCTACCAAGGCTTCAAGGCAACGCCGGCCTCGGGCTGGACCTTCTCCCACACCATCGCGCATGACCAGGAACATGAGCTGAACCGCGATTTCGCGCTCGACCGCTTCGAGAAGGGCCGCGAACTCGATGAATTCGGCCTCGGCAATTGGACCTACAAGCAATGATGATCCCGTGCCCCTATTGCGGCGACCGCGACGTCTCCGAATTCCGCTATGGCGGTGACGCCTCGAAGCAGCGCCCGGCGCATGGAACGGGTGATCTCGCCACCTGGCATGACCATTTCTTCCTGTTCCACAACCCCAAAGGTCCGCATACGGAATATTGGCAGCATGTGCTGGGCTGCCGCCGCTGGTTCAAGCTTGCCCGCAACACTGCGACGAACGAGATCGGCGGGGTGGTGTCATGAAAGCCTTCCGCAGGTTGCCCTCGGGCGGGCGCATTGACCGCGGCAAACCCGTCTCGGCGCGGTTTGACGGCAAGCCGCTGCCGGGCTTCGCGGGTGACACGCTGGCTTCTGCATTGCTCGCCACCGGCAAATTGCTGATCGGCCGCAGCTTCAAGTATCACCGCCCGCGCGGGCTTCTCTCCGCCGGCATCGAGGAGCCGAACGGGCTCTTCACGCTGGGCGAAGGTGCCACGACCGAACCCAATGTCGCGGCCACCATGGTGGACCTCGTCGACGGCCTCGTGGCCCGCTCGCAGAATGCCTGGCCTTCTCCCGACCTTGACTTGATGGCGGTCAACTCGGTGCTGGCGCCGCTGTTTCAGTCGGGCTTCTACTACAAGACCTTCATGGGCCCATCGAAGGGCTCATGGATGTTCTATGAACCTTTCATCCGCAAGGCTGCAGGGCTGGGCCGTGCGACGGATCTTCCCGATCCGGACCGCTATGACATGCGCTACGCTTTCTGCGACGTTCTGGTCATCGGCTCGGGTCCCGCGGGCCTCGCGGCGGCGCTGACGGCGGGCCGCAGCGGCGCGCGCGTCGTGCTGGCCGAGCAGGACAGCGCGTTCGGCGGCTCGCTGCTCTCAGGCGCCGATGCAGAGCATGAGGCGTGGCGAACGGCCTGCGTTGATGAGCTGAAGAGCCTTGCCAATGTCGATGCGATGACGCGCACCACTGTGCAGGGGCTTTATGACGGCAATCTCGCCGTACTGGTCGGGAACCGCAGCCATCTTCGCCCCGATGCGAAGAAGGGCCAGCCGCGCATGGTGCTGACTCAGCTTCGCGCCAAGTCGATCGTCATGGCGACCGGCGCCATCGAGCGGCCGCTGGTCTTCTCCAACAATGACCGGCCGGGTGTGATGCTGGCCTCTGCCCTGCGCAGCTATGTCAACCGCTATGCGGTGTCGCCCGAGAAGCGCGCGGTGATCGTCACCAACAATGACACGGCCTATGACGCGGCGCTGGATCTCGCCTCTGTCGGCGTTGCCGTGACCGTGGTGGACCATCGTGCCTCCGTCGCGCCGGAAATTCTGGCGCGGGTGGGTGCCAAGGGCATCGCCATCTTCCCCGGCTCGGGCGTTGCCGATGTCGAGGGCTCCAAGGCGGTGAAGGCCGTCAAGCTTGGTGGCGCGCATGCGGTGACGATCGAGTGCGACGCGCTCGGCATGGCCGGTGGCTGGTCGCCTGTCGTGCACCTTTCCTCCCATGGCGGCATCAAGCCGAAGTATGATGAGAGCGTCGCGGGCTTCGTGCCTGGCGGTTTCCCCTCAACCCATTTCGGCGCGGGCGCGATGATGGGCAGTTTCGGCCTGTCGGCTGCGATTGCCGAGGGCTCCAACGCAGGAGCCTCTGCTGCGTCCTCCGCGGGTTTTGGCAAGACGCGGCCTGTCTATGCGCCGGAACATGTGGTGGACCGGTCCTATGCGATCCTCCCCGTCTGGGCCCCGCCGCAAGCCGGCAAGGGCAAGGCCTTCGTCGACGTCCAGAGCGACGTGACGCTGAAGGACGTGAAGAACGCATATCAGGAAGGCTATGTTTCGGTCGAACACCTGAAGCGCTACACCACGCTCGGCATGGGCACGGACCAGGGCAAGACCTCCAACATCAATGCACTCGCCCTGATGGCGGAGCATCGCGGCATCACCATTCCGGAAGCGGGCACCACGACCTTCCGTCCACCCTATGCGCCGCTCACCATGGGGGCGATCGCGGGGCGCACGCGGGGCTCGCATTTCCGGCCCGTGCGCCGCTCGCCGCTTCATGACTGGCACCAGAAGAACGGGGCCACCTTCATTGACGCAGGCTTGTGGAAGCGCGCCTGGTACTATGCCTGGGCGGGCTCCACGCCGGAGACGGCTTATGTGAAGGAGATGGAACTCGTCCGCCGGGGCGTGGGCCTCGCCGATGTGTCCACGCTGGGCAAGATCGACATCCAGGGCAAGGACGCGGCGGAGTTCCTCAACCGCGTCTATGTCAACGGCTTCGCCAAGCTGCCGGTGGGCAAGGTGCGCTATGGCGTGATGCTGAACGATGACGGCATCGTGCTGGATGACGGCACCACGGCGAGGATCTCGGAAAACCAGTTCTACATGACGACGACCACCGCGCAGGCGGGTGAAGTCATGTCATGGCTTGAATATCTGCTCCAGTGCCATTGGACGGACCTAGACGTGGAAGTCGCGTCGCTGACCGATGAGTGGGCGGGCATGGCGGTCTCCGGCCCCAAGGCGCGCGAGGCGCTGCAGCTCGCCTTCCCCGATGCCGATCTCTCCAACGAGGCGCTGCCCTATATGGGCTGCCGGGATTTCGTGTTCGAGGGCGTCACCGTCAGGCTGCTCCGCATGTCCTTCTCGGGCGAGCTGGCCTATGAGGTTCATGTGGCGGCGGATTACGCGATCAGCCTGTGGGAGCATATCCTGAAGGCCGGCTCGCCTACCGGAATCAGGCCCTATGGGCTCGAGGCCTTGGCGAGTCTCCGCATCGAGAAGGGCCATGTGGCGGGCCTCGAGCTTGACCACCGCAACACGCTCGATGACCTTGGCCTCGGCAAGATGGCCGGCAAGGAAAAGGACTATGTGGGCAAGGCGCTGCGCTTCCGCGAGGATTGCCAGTCGCCGGACCGCTGGAGCCTCGTCGGCCTCGAATTGATGGAGCCGGACAAGAAGCTGCGCGGCGGCGCCATCCTGTTTGCGGCAACGGACGAGATCAAGGGCCATGGGCGCGGCTACATCACCTCGGTGACATGGTCGACGGAACTCAACAAGTTCATCGCACTCGGCCTCTACAAGGGCGGCCTCAAGCATGAGGGCGAGGAGATCATCGCCGCCTTTCCGCTGAAGAACGAGCAGGCCAAGCTCAAGATCGTTTCGCCCCACTTCATCGACAAGGAAGGAGCCCGCCTCCATGCTTGAGCGCAGATCGGCACTGGCGAGCGCCAAGCCCTATGTGAGCGGCAGTCTTTCGATCGCCGAGCGGCCTGGCTTTACCCTCACGCAGGTGGCGGGACTGGAAGAGAAGATCCCCGCCGTCACCGGCCCGCTGCCGGAGAAGGTGGCGCATGCGCAGGTGAATGGCGCTAGCACCATCTTCCGCATCGGCCCCGCGCAGTTCTGGATCGTGGGTCCGGAGACGGATGACACGGCCTCCCGCCTTGTGGGTCAGTGCGCGGTGACGCCGCTGTCCAGCAGCCGCGTGCGAATCGCGATTGAGGGCGCACCGGCGCGCGACGTGCTGTCGATGCTCATTCCCGTCGATGTGCATGAGACGGTGTTCACGCCGGGAACCGTCGCACTCACCGGCATCCACCATACGCCGGTCACTGTCCACTGCACGGGTGCCAATGCCTTCGACATCTATGTGATGCGGACCTTCGCGCTGAATGCGTGGGAGGTCATCACCGACGCGGCGCGTGGTGCTGAAAGCCTGTGAGCATCATGACAGCCATGCGCGACATTCTCGACCTTGACCGCTACCCGCTCGACAAGCCCGGAACACCCGCCTGGGACGCGCTGGTGGCGCGCTGCCACGCGGGCCTCGCGAAGGACGGCATGTTCAATCTCGAAGGCTTCGTGAAGCCGGCTGCGTTGCAGCGGGCGATCAGCGAAATCGCCCCGGTGATGGACACGCTCTCCTTCACCCACCGGCGCCGCCACAACATCTATTTCCGGAAGGAGATTCCGGGCCTCGCCCCCGATCATCCTGCCCTCGCCCTGTGCGAAACGGTGAACCATACTGTGTGCGCCGACCAGATCACCCAGTCCGTTCCGGTGTGGATCTACGAGTGGCCGCACTTCATCGGCTTTCTCGCCGCGGCGATGGGCAAGGATGCGCTGTTCCCAGCACGTGATGACCTGGCGCGGGTGAATGTCATGGCCTATCGCGATGGCGAGGCGCTCAACTGGCATTTCGACCGCAGCGAGTTCACCACCACGCTTTTGCTGCAGGCGCCGGAGGCTGGCGGCGAATTCATCTACCGCACCGACCTCCGCAGTGATGCAGACCCGAACTATGACGGCGTGGCGAAGCTGCTGCGCGGCGAAGACCCGGATGTGAAGTCGCTCACCCTGTCGGCGGGCACGCTCAATGTCTTCCGCGGCAAGAACACGGCGCACAAGGTGGGCACGGTCATGGGCGCGCGCGAGCGGCTGATTGCGGTGTTCTCCTATTTCGACAGGCCGGGCGTGGTGTTCAGCCGCGAGGATCAGCTCGGGTTTTATGGAAGGACGAGCTAGCGCCTGGCGACATCCGCGACGGTGGCGCTGGACATTTCGGCCAGCGCTTCGAACCCAATCTCGAACACCGCATTCCCCGTGCCACCCGCCGCCCAGAGTGCCGGATGGGCCTTCAGGTCCTCATCGAGGAACACCACGCAAGCACTCGCATGCGCCACGGGCGGAACGCCGCCCACGTCGAAACCCGTCATTTCCTTCACGAAGTCCGGCGTGGCGCGCTCGATCTTCTCGCCCAGCAGTGCGCGAAGCTTCTTCTCGTCCACGCGGTTGGCGCCTGATGCGATGACCAGCACGGCCTTGCCACTCTGACTCCGGAACAGGATCGACTTGGCGATCTGCGCCAGCGCACAGCCAATGGCATCGGCCGCCTCCTGTGCCGTATGCGTGCTCTCGTCGAATTCGACGACGGTGAAGGAGGGCCCCAGCGCCGCCTGGACGCGCAGTGCGTTGGGGTGCGCCGAGGCCCGCATGGGTTTAGGAACGCATCCGCTTGCCTTCGGGGTCGAAGGGCGGCTCGGTGATGATGGTGGCCTTGCGGTTCTCGCCGATGATCTCGATCTCGAAGGCGCCAGCCGAAGTGTCGCCCGCGAGTTCGACCGGCACATAGCCCTGCGCCATCGACTTCTCCACATAATGAGCATAGCCGCCGGAGGTGACCCAGCCCACGACCTTGCCCTTGTGCCAGATCGGCTCGTCGCCCAGCACGTCGGCATCAGCCGCATCGACGATCATCGAAACGCGGCGGAGCTTGCCGCCGGAGCGCTTCTCTTCCATCGCGGCATCGCGGCCCACGAAGTCATTCTTGGTGAGGTCGATGAAGCGGTCCATGCCGGCCTCGAAGCCGCCGTAGATGGGGCGGAGTTCGCGGAACCAGGTGGGGAAGTTCTTCTCGAGACGCATGCAGAGAAGTGCACGCATGCCGAAGTTGACGATGCCGTGGGCCGCACCTGCGCGCATGATCTCCTGATAGAGGCGGCGCTGGTATTCGGGCGTCACCCAGATTTCATAACCGAGGTCGCCCGTATAGGTGACGCGGTTGATGAGGGCCGGGCAATGCGCCACCTCCATGGAGCGGTGATCCATAAACTTGAAAGCGGCGTTGGACACGTCCTCATCAACGAGCTGCTGCAGCACCTCGCGTGACTTTGGCCCCGCGATCGACAGGCCGACGAGACCCATGCCATAGCGGTGGATCTGAACGGAGCCACCGGCGGGCAGGTGCTGCTCGAACCAGCGCATGTGATACTTCTGCGCCTGGGACGAGCCCCACATGTAGAAGCATTCATCCGCCGCCTTGGCGATGGTGAAGTCACCGATCAGCTTTCCGGCGGGATTGAGCATCGGCGTCAGGATGATGCGGCCGGTCTTCGGCATCTTGTTGGTCATCATTCGGGAGAGGAAGGCCTCCGCACCTGACCCGGCGAAGCGGTACTTGGCGAAATTGGCGATTTCGGTCACGCCCACGCCGTTGCGCGTACACATCACTTCCGCCTTCACATGCGGGAAATCATTGGAGCGGCGGAAGGAGACGATGTCCTTCGGCTCCACACCCTTGGGCGCGAACCACAGCGGCGTTTCAAGGCCCCAGCTATCGCCCATCACCGCGCCTTGCGCGATCATCGTGTCATAAAGCGCGGTGGTCTGCTGCGGGCGCGCCGCCGGGAGCTCTTCATTCGGGAAGCGGATGGAGAAGCGGCGGGAATAGTTCTCGCGCACCTTCTCGTTGGTGTAGGTGCGGGTCGCCCATTCGCCGAAGCGCGCGCAGTCCATGGCCCACACGTCGAAGCCCGGATCGCCGTTCACCATCCACTGCGAGAGTGCTAAGCCCACGCCGCCGCCCTGGCTGAAGCCCGCCATGACGCCGCAGGCGAGCCAGAAATTCCGAACGCCTTGCGCCGGGCCCACAATCGGATTGCCATCGGGCGTGAAGGTGAAGGGCCCGTTGATGACGCGCTTGATGCCGGCATTGGCCAGCGCCGGGAAATGCTTGTAGCCAAGCTCCAGATTGGGCTCGATCCGGTCAAGGTCGGGCTGCAGCAATTCGCGGCCGAAGCCCCAGGGCGTGTTCCTGGGGCTCCACGGCACGCAGGCGCGCTCATAGGTGCCGAGCACCATGCCGGAGCGCTCCTGGCGCATGTAGATCTCGGACTTGAAGTCGATGATATGCGGCAGTTCGTGGCCGCGCTCCTTGTTGTAGGCGACGACCTCCGGCATCTCGTCGGTGACGAGATACATGTGCTCCATGGCGAGCACGGGAAGCTCAATCCCCACCATGCGGCCCACCTCGCGCGCCCACAGGCCCCCGCAGTTCACCACATGCTCGGCGTGGATGTTGCCTTTGTTGGTGATCACGTCCCATGTGCCGTCGGGGCGGTGCTTCAGCTCTTCGACCTTGGTGTCCTGATGGATCTCAGCACCGCCGATGCGGGCCGACTTGGCATAGGCATGGGTCGTGCCCTCGGGGTCGAGGTTGCCGTCCGCTGCATCGATCATCGCGCCGACGAAGTACTTTTCTTCCAGCAGAGGGTGCATCTTCTTGGCTTCGGCCATGGAGATGATCTCGGTCTCCAGCCCTAAGTAGCGGGCGCGGGCATGGGCCATCTTCAGCCATTCCATGCGCTCATGCGTATCTGCAAGGATGAGGCCGCCGGAGCGGTGAAGGCCGCAGGCCTGGCCCGAGATCTGCTCAAGCTCATTATATAGCGCGATGGTGTAGCCCTGGAGCTTCGCCACGTTCGGATCGCCATTCAGCGTGTGGAAGCCGCCTGCCGCGTGCCAGGTGGAGCCGGAGGTGAGAATGTCACGCTCGACCAGCACCACGTCCTTCCAGCCGGCCTTGGTGAGATGATAGAGCACCGAGCAGCCGACGACACCGCCGCCGATCACCACGACACGAGCCTGGGTCTTCATGGAAATATCCTTGCAGAAAGGGGGGTCGCCAAAGGTTTTAGCGCCGGCAGGCATGCCCCGCAATCGCCGGGCGCGGTGAAAAGAATTCATCCAAAAGAAATGGCCCCGCCTCAGGGAGGCAGGGCCATTCCGAAACCGAAGGATGCCGAAGCTTAGATGGCGTCCTTGACTTCCTTGGCGGCGCGGAAGGCCAGCTTCTTGGAGGCCTTGATCTTGATGGCTTCGCCCGTGGCGGGGTTGCGGCCCCTGCGGGCGTGGCGCTTCTTGACCTGGAAGATCCCAAGCCCGGTGACGCGCACCTTGTGGCCCTTCTTGAGGTTCTTCACGGCGAGCTCGACAAAGGCGCCGAGGAATTCGCTCGCGGCCTTCTTGGACATCTCGTGCTTCTCGGCAAGCTCAGCGGCGAGCTTTGAGAGGGCAATCGTCTGGATCTTGTCGTCAGCCATGGTTTGTCTCCTTATGGGGTTGGCTGGTCGAGATCGTTAACAAAGCTTTCGATTCGGGAAAACCCATATTTTTCGAGGTGTTTTCCATACCCTCTTTGGAAAAACCCTTGTGAACCGGGCATCGACCGATCAACACCGCTGCGGCATCGCAAAAAATAGAGCATTTTCACGAATTTATGGCTCACCCGGGCGGCTTGCCCGGCGCTCTGGTGGCGATGTCGAGGTGGTTCTTGAGGGGGATGGGCGGCAGCGCATGCTTTGTGGAAAACGCATCGAGATTGGCGCGGCGCTGCACTTCGAGCGAATCGCCCGACATGTTCCGGGCATGGACGCGGATCGCCACGACGGGCTTCTGGACGTGGGTCAGCTCATGTCCGGCGCGCGCCACGCGAAGGTACCAGTCCCAATCCCAGTAGAAGGGAAGCGCCTCGTCGAAGCCTCCCAGTTCCGCATGCAGGCTGCGGCGGTACATGACGCCGGAGATGAGGATCGTGTTGTCCCGCGTCAGCGTTTCGCCGTCGGCATGGAAGGCGAAGGGCAGGCTGTCACGCCCATCCTCGAAGGCCATGATGCCATCAGCATAGAGGAAATCACCGCCGCGCGCGAAGACGATTGCCGCCTTCTCGAAGTAAGTTTCATCAGTGAACCAGTCGTCATCGTCGAGAAAGCAGATGATGTCGCCCGATGCATGCCCAACGCCCATGTTGCGCGCCGGAACGGGTCCGCGCTCATCATTGTCCAGCACGGTGATCGAGGGGTGCATGTGGCCCACGGCCTCCTTCGCGCCGACGCCGTCATCGACGACGATGATCTCGGCCGGGGACTCTGTCTGCGCCAGCACGCTGGCTATGGCCTGCTTCAGGAAATGGTGGCGGCCACGGGTGGGGATGATGACGGAGATTCTGTTCATGGCGCTGTTACGCTCGTCTATGCCTGAAGGATTGGCTGCTGTAGCATGCGCGCATGATCGCCGCGCTGCAAATGTACGACTGGCCCGAGATCCGCGATGCGACGGATCGCTGGTGGGCGGGGATTGCCCGCCATCTCGGGGCAGATGTTCCGCTGTCCAGGCCCGAGGATTTCACCGCGCCCTGGTTCCGGGATGATCTATTGCTGGCGCAGACCTGCGGCTATCCGTTCACCCATGCGTTGAAGGGGCAGGTCAGCTATGCCGCGACCCCGCATTATGATGCCGAGGGCTGTGCGGGCGCTGACTATTGCAGCATGATCTTCGCGCGGGTAACAGGCGCGCCGGCGGAATTCCGCGGCAGCACTGCCGCCGTCAACACGCCTGACTCGATGTCCGGCATGCTGGCGCTGAAACTGGTCTTCGCCCCTCATGCGCAGGAGGGACGGTTCTTCTCGGGCGCTATCGAAACCGGCGGGCATCTCAACTCGCTCGCCGCAGTGCGCGAGGGCCGCGCCGATGTCTGCGCCATCGACAGTGTCTGCGTGGCGCTGGCCAGGCGTTACCGCCCGCAAGCGCTGGAGGGACTGGTCGAGATCGCCCGGTCGCCCGCCGTGCCGGGCCTGCCGCTGATCACGCGTGCTGGTGATCCGGTGAGGCTTCGCGAGGGGCTTCGGCGCGCCTTTGCCGATCCGGAGTTGAAGGAGGCGCGTGCTGCGCTGATGCTTTCAGGCGTCTCTGTTCTCGACGAGGGAGAATATGCCCGCATCACCAGGCTTGAGGCGGAGATGGAGCGGGGCGGCGGCGTACAACTTCTCTAGCGCGCGTTGCGCGGCGCCAGTTCCTCTGGCGAGGGCCTTGCCTTGACGAAATCTTCCTTCGTCTCGCAGTGAAGCGCCAGCGCATGGAGGTTGGGGAAGCGGTCCGCCGGAAACACGTCCGGCAGGCGGAGCTTCAAGTAAGCGAGGATGCAGCCGATGGTGATGTCGGCCTGCGTGAACCTGTCGTCGAAGAACCACGGCGCGCCGCAGTTGTCTTCAAGCTTTGCGATGCCCGCATTCACCTGTGAGAGAAGCCGCTTCTCGTAATCGCGGCTGATGTGCTTGTCGATGTGGAACAGCCGCTCGAAGAAAAGCACCAGTGCCTTGTCCATGGTGCCCATGGCGAGTGCGATGGCCTGCAGCACCTTGCGCCGCTCCGGCCCATGCGCCGGCGTCAGCGCCCGCGCCGGACCCGCCATCTCGTCAAGGCAGTCGATGATGGCGGAGGAATCGATCAACGTCTCGCCGCTCTCGAGAATCAGCGATGGCGCGCGGATCAGCGGGTTGATCTTCTGCACCTCCTCGACATTGCGGAACACCGAGATCGGGTTGCGCGTGTAGGGCATGTGATAGTGATGCAGCGTCACCGCCACGCGCCGGACGAAGGGAGAGTCGAACTGGCCCACGAGGATCATGGGCGAAGGATGGACCTCTGCGACCTTGATGTCGAGAGGTCTCGCTTTCGGCGCCATCCCTGCCGATCAGGACAGCCGCGTCAATACTCTCGCGCGACCGATCAGCGGCAGGAGCAGTGCGAGTTCCGGGCCGTGGTCGAGGCCGGTCAAGGCAAGGCGCAGCGGCATGAAGAGGGGCTTGCCCTTGCGGCCCGTGGCGGATTTCACGGCTTCGGTCCAGACTTTCCAGGTCATTGCGTCCCAGGGCTCGGGCGGAAGAAGCGCGCTTGCCTCGGAGATGAAACCCCGATCCTCGGATGTGATCACCGGGGTGATGGGGCCGTTGATGACATTGCGCCATGTCTCCGTGTCGGACAGGCGCGAGATGTTGCCGCGCACGGCAAGCCAGAAGGCCTCGCTGTCATCCGGCAGGCGGTGCTTCACCGCATCCCACGGCAGGTGATGGAGCAGCTTGGCGTTGAGCTGCAGCAGCTCCGCCTCATCGAAGCGGGCAGGCGCGCGGGAGAGTTTTTCGAGCGCGAAGCCGTCGACCAGTTCGCCGTAATCCGGGCACGGATGAATGTTGTCCGAGGTGCCGAGCAGTGCGGCGTGACTCACCACCGCCATGGGCTCCAGCCCGCCTTCCCGCATCGACGCGATCGAGAGCGAACCCAGCCGCTTCGAAAGTCCCTTGCCGTCAGCCCCGGTGAGCAGGCTGTGATGGGCGTAAGCCGGTATCTTGCCGCCCATGGCTTCCGTGATCTCGATCTGCACCGCAGTGTTCACCACATGGTCCTCGCCGCGGATGACATGGGTGATGCCGAAGTCGATGTCGTCGATGACGGAGGGCAGCGTGTAGAGGTAGGTGCCGTCCTCGCGCACCAGCACAGGGTCCGACAGGCCGGTGGTGTCGATGTGCTGGGGGCCGCGGATCAGGTCATTCCATTCCACCACGCGGCCATCAAGCCGGAAGCGCCAGTGCGGCTTGCGGCCCTCGGCCTCCAGCTTGCGCTTCTCATCGTCCGTGAGCTTCAGCGAGGCGCGGTCGTAAACGGGGGGAGCGCCACGCGCCATCTGGCGCTTACGGCGGCGGTCAAGCTCGTCCGCCGTTTCATAGCAGGGATAAAGGCGGCCAGCGGCTCGCAGGCTCTCCGCCACCGCGTCATAACGCGCAAAGCGCTTCGACTGCCATTCGACGCGGTGCGGCTTGATGCCGAGCCAATCGAGATCGGCGGCGATGCCATCGGCATATTCCTGGGTGGAGCGCGCGGTGTCCGTGTCGTCATAGCGCAGCACGAACTGGCCGCCGGATTTGAGCGCGAACAGCAAGTTGAGAATGGCGGTGCGCGCATTGCCGATGTGAATGCGCCCGGTGGGCGACGGCGCGAAGCGGAGGATTGTCATGGTTCAGCGCCTGTCGCGGAAGCCGTTGGTGATGGGATAGCGCCGGTCGCGCCCGAAGTTGCGCCTGGTGATCTTGACACCCGGTGCCGCCTGCCGCCGCTTGTATTCGGCCACATAGAGCATGTGCTGAATGCGCCGCACCAGCGCTTCCTCGAAGCCCGTCCGCGCCACGATGTCCGCCACGGGAGTTTCATGCTCGACGAGGCCCTCGAGAATGGCGTCCAGCACGTCATAGGGCGGCAGCGAGTCCTGATCCTTCTGGTTCTCGCGCAGTTCCGCCGTGGGCGCCTTGGTGATGATGCGCTCGGGGATCACATGCTTGAGTGAATTGCGCCAGGAGGCGAGGCGGTAGACCTCCGTCTTGTAGACGTCCTTGATCGGGTTGTAGCCGCCGTTCATGTCGCCATAGAGCGTTGCATAGCCAACCGACATCTCGGACTTGTTGCCGGTGGTCAGCACCATGGAGCCGAACTTGTTGGAGATCGCCATGAGGATCACGCCGCGCGTGCGCGACTGCAGGTTCTCCTCCGTGATGCCGGGTGGCGTGCCTTCAAACAAGGGTTGGAGAGCAGAGAGAAAACCCTCCACCGGCGCCTTGATCGGCACCACGTCATAGCGCACGCCCAGAAGCTTCGCGCATTCCTCGGCGTCGACGAGGCTGTCGCGGCTGGTGTAGGCGTAGGGCAGCATCACGCAGTGGACCTTCTCCGCGCCCAGCGCATCGACGGCCATGGCCGCGACGACGGCGGAGTCGATGCCGCCCGAAAGCCCCAGCACCACGCCGGGGAAGCGGTTCTTCAGCACGTAGTCGCGAAGGCCCAGCACGCAGGCCTTCCAGGTTTCTTCTTCCTTCTCGGGGATCGAGACGATCTCGCCGGGAATGCATCGCCAGCCGTTGGCCTTGCGCCGCCATTCGGTCAAGGCAATCTGCTCCTCGAACATCGGCATCTGCCAGGCAACCGAGCGGTCGGCGTTCAGCACGAATGAGGCGCCGTCGAAGACCAGCTCGTCCTGCCCGCCAATCTGATTCAAGTAAGCCATGGGCAGGCCCGTCTCGGTGACCCGCGCCACGACGAGGTTGAGGCGCACGTCATCCTTGTTGCGCTCGAAGGGCGAGCCGTTGGGAACAAGCAGGATCTCGGCACCCGTCTCGGCCAATGTTTCGCAGGTCTCGTCCGTCCAGATGTCCTCGCAGATCGGTACGCCGAGGCGCACGCCCTTGAAGGGGATCGGACCTGGTGCTGGACCGGAGTCGAACACGCGCTTCTCGTCGAAGACGCCGTAATTCGGCAGGTC
>JBEILC010000023.1:0-23775 GCA_040379425.1 Hyphomicrobiales bacterium | reverse complement strand
GGTGACACTCTCAAGTCCCGCGATCATGCGCAGCAGCGTGGACTTGCCGCAGCCCGAGGGGCCGAGAAGCACCACGAAGGAGCCGTCCTCGATCGTGAGGTCGATGCCATGGACAACCTCGAGGTTGCCGTAGTTCTTCCTGACGTTCTTGATCGTTACCGATGACATGTTCTACGGGTCCCTATTGTTCGTCGCGGGCGAGGAAGTCGTCGAGGATGCCCGCATCATCGGCGAGGTCCAGGAAGGACCAGCGGTTGCGGACGTCGCGGGCGTATTTCATGGCGTCACGCCAGAGCTTGGCGTCCAGCCCCAGCTCAGTGGCGGTCGTCGGACCCCCGGCTGCCGCAAGCGTGGCCTTCATCTTCGCGGGGTCCATCAGCATGGGGCGGATCTCCTCGCGGAGCTGAGGCCACATGTCAGCGAGCTTGCGGTTGAAGGCTTCCGCACCTGCGCGGTCGAAGGACTTCTTCTTGGCTTCCGCATAGCACATGCGGCCAATGTCCTCGCCATAGCGGGCGATGAACTCCTGTTCCTCGATGTGAGTCGCCTTGATGAGGGGCGGCGTGTCGAGGGCGAAGAGCTCATGGTGGAGCCTGGCGATGGCGAGCGAGGCGACGCCGACCTGCTGGCCGTGCGTGGCGCCGGGATGGGCGATGCCTGCGAACATGTCGATCCAGTGCGAGACCTGGTGCTCACCCATGGAGCCATGATGCGAGACGCCGGTGAAGCAGACGCCGAGGCCGCAGAGTGTGAGCACGCGGTGAAGGTGGCCATTGGCGGCGATGTCATGCGTCTTCAAGCCGGGCGCCGAGTCGATCATGCGCGGCTCGTCATCCTTGAACAGCGTGTAGGGCGCGCCCGAATAGAAGGTGCCGAAGAGCCGGTGCGAGGCCCACCATTCAACCTGTGCGGTGGGGCGGCAGAGCGAGTCGCCAAGCCCCGCGGCGGACAGCCAGTGGGGGGCGGCGGCGGAGACCTTCAGATCGAGGAAAATGCCGCGCGGCGCATGCGAGGGAAGCGACGTCTTGTAGCCATTGGCGAGTGTCACCGAGGCGGTCGATGCCGCATAGCCGTTCATCGAGGCGGCGGTGCCGAAGGTGGCGTATCTCCGGCCATCCTTGAAGGTGGCGTATTTGCAGGTGTCGGAGAGCGCGCCCGAACCCACGGCGACGATGGCATCGGCGTGGCGGGTCTTCTCCTGCACCATGGCGATGGTGGGCTCATCGCAGTGGATGTTGCCGGGCAGCACCAGTTCATCGATGGCGCCGAGGCCCTTCAGGTGCTTCGCCACGCGGCGGCCCATCGCCTCATGGGTGTTGACGTCCGAGACCACGGCGAGGCGCTTGCCGAGCTTGAGGGGAGCGAGCAGATCCGCCTCGCCGCCGTCCATGTCCTCCTCGATGCGGATCACCTCGAAGGGCACGGCCGCGGTCTTTCCGGAGGCGGGATCCCTCCAGTTTCCGGCGACGACGTCACTGATCAATTCATTCCAGTCGGTCATTGATACTCACTTGCGGAAAGCTTCGAGCTTCCGGTTCCAGTCCGATATGGTGGGCCAGAGCCCGGCATAGATCTTGAGGAGCTCCTGGTAGCGCGCGCTGTCTTTCGTCCGTGGACGGAAGGTCTTGGACGGCTTGCCGGACATTGCGGATGAAGCTTCCGCGATGGTGTTGAACCAGCCCGCACCCCTGGCGGCGGCCATGGCGGCGCCAAGGGCCGAGGCTTCCGCCGTCTCCAGGCGCTTCACATCCCGCGCGGAGGCGTCCGCCAGGATCTGGCACCAGAGGTCCGAGCGCGAGCCGCCGCCCACGGCTGCGAAATGGGTGATGGGGCTCGTCACCGATGCAACCTGGTTGGTCATCATCGCCTGCTCGAGGGCAACCCCTTCAAGCAGCGCGCGGTAGACGTCGCCTCTGTTGTGATTGCCGGAGAGGCCGGCGATGACGCCGCGTGCGGAGGAATCCCAATAGGGCGTCATGACGCCCGACCAGTAGGGCACCAGCACGATGCCGTTGGAGCCCACGGGCGAGGCCTTGGCCTCCTGTTCCAGCGCCTTGAAGATCGAGGGGTTCTTGGCGGGCGAGACGTTGAACAGCCGCTCCACCATCCAGTTGACGAGGAAGCTGCCCGTGCGGATCGCGGTTTCGAAGGAATAGCCGTCCTCGCCCACCGCGCACATGCCGCGGAACACGCGGTCGACCGCATAGGTCTTGCCGTAACTGCCCGACACCGTGGCGGTGCCGAGGTTCACATAGGCGCGGCCCGGAAGAAAAATGTTGGCGCCGGTGCCTGCGCACTGGCCGTCGCCGCCGCCGGCAATGACGGGCGTTCCGGCCTTGAGGCCGGTGCGCTTCGCTGCCGCGGCGCTGACCTCGCCCATGGTCTCGCCCGGGCGGAAAAGCTGCGGCAGTTGTTCTCGGGTGAGGCGGGCGGCCTTGATCAGCGGTTCCGACCAGTCATAGGCGCTGACATCGAGCAGGCCCATGGGATCGGCCGAGGCGGTCGAGGTCGCCCAGCGGCCGGTGAGGAAATGGGTGAGGACGCCGTGGACTTCCGCCGTCTTGGCGGTTTTCGCCCAGACCTTCGGCATGTGCTTGGAGAACCAGCGGCAGCGGTAGAGGCAGGGGGTGACATCGGGCGGCTTGCCGGAGATCTGGTGGATCCTGTCGCGGCCGATCTCCGCGATGATTTCGGAAACCTCGCGGTGCGCGCGCTCATCCAGCCACAGCGTGCCGGGGCGCAGCGGTTTGCCGCTCGAATCGAACTGCGCGAAGCTTTCGCGCTGGTTGGAAATGGAAATGCCGGCGACGCGCTTGGCGTCGATCTTCTTCGTCAGCTGCTTCAGCGCCTTGGTGGCGGCACCGGTCCAGTGGGCGACATCCTGCTCGAACCAGCCGGGCTTGGGGTTGGACAGCGGAACCGCGGCGCGCCCCTCGGCCACGGCGCGGCCGCGCCCGTCGAAGGCGATGGCCTTCGTGGAGGTGGTCGATGAATCGATGCCGATGACAAGATCGCCGCGCATGTGACTGACTGTCTGACAAGAGGGACGGGAGGCGGCGTTGCCGCCGCCTCCCGCATGTTGAGGTAACTTAGAGACCGGCTTCGGCCACAGCGGCGTCGATGGCTTTGGCGATCGCGTCCATGCAGGCCTGCGGGTCGCCGTTGAAGTCCTGGCCCGTCAGCAGCTTGCCAAGGTTGATCGGGATCTCGTTGTTCGAGAAACCGGCCCACAGCGGCATGTCGGGCTCGGAGGCCATGTAGTTGTCGATGGTCTCCTTGACGACGGGCAGGTGGCGCGTCGTGCCGGGGCCCGGCTTCGCCTTCTCCAGGATGCGCGGATCGGAGTAGGCGGAGGTACGGACCGGCGCGAAGCCGCCGATGGTGGTGCAACGCGCGACGACGTCCTTCGAGCAGGCCCACTGCATGAAGAGCCACGCGGCGTCCAGGTTCTTCGAGTACTTGGACAGGCCAAGAATCGAAGCGCCCTGGTGGCCGTACTGCGGGATTTCGCCGAAGCCCGCCTGATCGGCCGGACGCACCGGCTTGCCCTTGATCGGAACGACCGGGGTCCACAGGCCCTGCGTCTTCGACTCCGCGGAGTCGACGCCCGGCATGTATTCGGCCCAGCTGTTGACCACGCCGACCTGGCCCGCTACCATCATGGCGCCCTGGCCGTCCCAGGTGGAGTTGGTCGACTCCGGCGGAGCCACCTTCAGCCATTCCTGGTAGAGTGCGAGGCCGCGGACGGCCGCTTCTTCGTTGCCGGTGAACTTCTTGTCGGCGCCGAAGATCGAACCGCCCTCGTTCCAGACCATCTGAGTCCAGTCGCAGTTCAGCGAATAGTGACCCGACTTGGCCTGGAGGCCGGTACCGAAGATGCCGTTGCCCTTCTCCGCCTCGAAGATCATCTTGGCGGCGTTGGTGAAGTCCTCAACCGTCTTCGGCGTGGCGATCTTGTGCTTGTCGAAGAGGTCCTGGCGGTACATGGTGATGAAGATCGGCACGTCGAACGGAATGCCGACCCACTTGCCCTGATACTCCGCGAGACCCTTGACGAGGCCCGGCGAGAAGTCTTCCCAGTCGAAGCCCGGCATCGCGAGATCCGGCTTCTGCTGGTAGTACTCACGCGGCTCGACGGTGTCCTGCGCGAAGGTCGAAACCCAGGACTGGTCGAGGTAGTAGAGGTCGTAGGAGCCGAGCTGGCCCTGGACGTCAAGCGTCGCCTTGGCGAGAACCTGCTCAAGCGGCACGATCTCGATTTCGACGTTGATGCCGGTGGGATCGATGAACTCCTGCTTGATCTTGTCAAGCACGACCGTCGGAGGCGTTGCTTCCGAGGTGTAGCGGATCGTGGTGCCCTTGAACTTGGAGCCCACGTCCTTCAGCCACTGGGTGACGCTCGCGTCCTGCGCCATGGCTTCCGTGCCGATGAGGCTGGTGTCGCCATAGAAGCCGCGGGTGTTGCCGAGAAGGCCCGCGTTGAAGGCCGAGAAGCCGACACCGGCGAGGCCAACCTTCTTCAGGAATTCACGCTTGGAAATCCGGCGGGACGCATAGGCGCGCGCCAGGTCTGCGATACGTGTCTTTCTGTCGTACTCTCTAAAGCTCATTTAGATCCTCCCATGGGTTAGAGCTTCTGTTCTCGACCGCAGCCTACTCCTTCAGGGAGCCAAGAGTGAGGCCGCGGACCAGATGGCGTTGCACCAGAATGATGAAGATGAACCCCGGGATGACGCCGGCCATGCCGAGCGCCGAGATGAAACCCCATTCATTGCCGGTGGAAGTGACGAAGGTCGAAATCTTGACGGGAACCGTGCGGATGTCGGTGGTGAGCATCAGCGAAATCAGGAACTCGGTCCAGGCGAAGACGAAGCAGAGCACGGCACAGGCCGCCACACCGCCCTTCACCATGGGCAGCACCACCTTCCAGAACACCTGCCAGCGCGTGGCGCCGTCGATCATCGCTGCCTCGTCCACATCCTTCGGCACATCGTCGAAGAAGGACTTCATGAGGAGCAGCACGATGGGCAGGTTCATCAGCGCATAGATGAGGATGAGGCCCAGATAGCCGAGGAAGAGGTTGTTCACGTCGCGCATGCCGAGATCGCGGTAGATCAGGATCAGCGGCACGATGATGGCAATGGGCGGCATGAAGCGCTGGCCCAGCACCCAGTTGAGATATGAAACGCGGCCGCGGAAGGTCATGCGCGACAGCGAGTAGGCCGCGAACACCGCCACACCCACCGAGATGATGGTGGCGCCCAGCGCGATGATGATCGAATCGATCAGTGACTGGCGCGAATCATAGGAGCCCGCGCCCGCCGAGCCCACGGCGATGCCCTGCGAATCCGCTTCCGACAGGCGCGACTGGCCGAACACCGTGACGCGGTAATTGTCGAAGGTCGGCTCGAAGTTGAACCAGTTGATGCCGTCCTTGTCAAAGATGGCGTAGTCCGGCTTGACCGATGTGAGCGCCCACCAGAACAGCGGGAACATGAAGCAGCCGACGACGAAGACGGCGAGCACGTCACGCAGGATGAGGCTGGTGCGGGACTGGTTCATTACAGCTTCACCCGGAAGATTTTCATGAACAGGGTGGAGGTGACGATGATCAGGATCAGCGTCACCAGGGCGATGGTCGAAGCGTAGTTGAAGACGCCCTTGGTGAAGGCTTCCTGGGTGGCGTAGGTGGGCAGCGTCAGCGTCGCCGTGCCTGGGCCTCTTGCCGTCATGACGTGGATGTAGTCCACCATGCGGAACAGGTCGATGCCGCGGATGAGGACCGCGATGGCGATGACGCGCGACATCATCGGAAGCGTCAGCCTGGTGAACATCTGCCAGGCATTGGCGCCGTCAATCGCCGCGGCCTCGAAGGGTTCCTTGGGCAGCGAGCGCAGGCCCGCCAGCATGATCAGCACCATGAAGGGCGTCCATTGCCAGACATCCGCCAGGATCACGCCCATCATGGCGACGGGAAGGATCTTCACGGTTTCGCTTCCGATGGTCAGGGCGAAGGGCGCGTTGCCATTGGCGAGAATGGGCGGCTGCGAGGGATCAAGAATGCCCAGCGTGTAAAGGCCATGCGCCAGCACGCCGAAGGAGCCGTTGAGCATGAGCAGGAACATCATCGCCGTCACGGCGGGCGGCATGACCAGCGGCAGCGTCATCAGCGCGCGGAGGAAGGCATAGCCGCGGCGCTCCGAATCGAGCAGCAGCGCGATGGCAAGCCCCAGCGCCATCTGCAGGATGAGCGCCACGAAGGTGTAGACGAAGGTGTTGACCAACGCCGTGATCATGTTGGGGTCGTTGAAGATCTTGGCCCAGTTGAACAGCGGATCGAACACCGCCTGGCGCCGGCCGGCCGGAACCCGGTTGAGCGACAGCCAGATCGCATAGAGCAGCGGGTAGATGCCGAGCACGATCATCAGCGCCGAGGCTGGGAGCAGCCATGGCAAGGGGTGTTCGCTGGTCATCCAGCGGGGCAACCACGGTCTCCGCGCTGCCACGACATCCGCCGTCATGCCGATCAGTCCTCCCATGCCCGCACGGTTGGATCCGCGCGGTTGCATTTGTTATCTCAGGATTACATTTGTGCAGAGCTTATTGGGCTTCCCGCGGGCAAGTCAACTCAAACAGCCGTAAGCTTTAAACTTTTCCAGCGCAAACGGAATGTTGCGATGCAATATCGGACAGGTGTCCTCTCCTGCGAAGCGGGAGATAGAGGCTTCATAGTGCGTGGAACCTGGTATCCGTCTGATCAAGCCGGCGGCGGATCTGGGTGACGATGAGGGACTCGTCGGGCACGCAATTGTCGTAGGTGATGTGTTCGCCCGCCTTGATGGGCTTCACCACCTTGGCTCCTTGCGCGAGGCCCAGCGGCATGGCGTTGGCGTTGCGGGCTTCAGCATGGGTCATGGCCCAGGCGCGGTAGTCGGTCTCGCCGATGCGGCCCAGCACCTCGCCCACGGCAAGGTCGCGCTTGGCCAGCGTCACGGCTTCCGCCACGGGCTGTTCCAAGGGCACCATGTCGGCGTGCTTGTGGAGCACGGCGCGGGCGGCGGAGAGCGGCACTTCGAGGCTTGTGAGGTGATAGGGACGGATGAGCGAGAAATAGGGGCCCTTGCCGACTTTCAGATCCACGAGCCGCTCCCGCAGGCGCGGATGATCCGTCGTCACGATGCAGAAGACGCCCGGAGCGACGCCCTTGCCGATCGAATAGTCGACACAGCCCTTCTTCGAGAGGACGCCGCCGTGCTCCTTGGGGGTCAGCACCGAGGCCAGCTCGTCCCGCGTTGCCGCCGGGCCGTGCATGCCGGGAACGTCCGGCACGAGGCCGGTGCAATTGGCGATCGCCACCATCTCGATCATGGTCTTGGAGCCGTCGACGAATTCGACGAGCATCCGGGCGTTCATGTTGCGGGCCTTGGCCTCCGCCTCATACTCCGCCGGGACGGCATCGAACTTCAGCGGATTGTTCTTGCCCTTGCCGGCACAGACGACCTCGAGGCCGATGGACTGGGCGAAGCCGATGAGCTCCAGCGTGGCGGCAGGCTCATCGCCCGCAGCACCGGTATAGACCACGCCGGCGCGCTTGGCCTGCGCATGGAGGTGACGGCCGATGGTGATGTCCGCCTCGACGTTCAGCATCACCACATGCTTGCCGTTGGCAATCGAATCGAGCGCGAATTCCGTGCCGATGTTCGGGTTGCCGGTGGCGTCGATCACCACGTCGATATGGCCGCAGCGGGCCAATGCGGCGGGATCCTGCGTGATGGCGATGAAGCCCCGCTCGATGGCCGAGCCGATGGCCGCGGCGGACTCCGCATAGACCGTGCGGTCCTCGGCGAAGCCCGCGAGTGCGGCGGCGGCCCTGGCCTGGGGCGGGCGCATCTCGGCAATGGCGCCAAGCCGCAAGCCCGGCATGCGGGCAAGCTGCACCACCATGTCGGTGCCCATCTGGCCGCAGCCTGCAAGGCCGATGGTGACGGGACGGCCCGCCTGAGCGCGGGCCTCGAGTTCGGCAACGAGCGGGGAGACGCCTGCGATCACGCTGTCCTACTTCCCTTTCTTGCGGGCGGTGAGGGCCTTGGGCGCCTTTACGTCCCGGCGGACGGGGCCGACGACCGACAGCGCATCACCCTCTTTCAACTGCCCGGGCTGCTTGCCGTAGCTTTTAAACCGCGCCAGCACGGTTGTCATCAGTCTGTCCGAGAGGATCACGGGCTTTCCGGCCTGGAGGGCGGCCCAGTATTGGTGGCAGAGCGTTTCGACCTCGCCCGCGCGCCACAGCGCATTCTCCAGATCATCGCCGAAGGCGATCTGGCCGTGATTGGCGAGCAGGCAGGCCTGGCGGTCCTTCATGGCCTTCAGCATGGCATCGGAGAGGCCCTGCGTGCCGTATTCAGCATAGGTGGCGCAGCGCAGCGTTGTGCCGCCGGCAATGCCGATCATGTAGTGGAAGGCGGGAATGTCCTTCCGCAGGCAGGAGAGGGCTGTTGCATAGATCGAATGGGTGTGGACCACCGCATTGGCTTCGGGCCGCGCCTTGAAGATGTCCATGTGCATGCGCCACTCGGTCGAGGGCAGGTATTCGCCGATGTAGCCGCCTTTCAAGTCCATCTCGACGATGTGCTCGGGCTTCATCTTCTTGTAGGGAATGCCCGACGCCGTCATCAGGAAGCCCTCGGGCGTCCTCACGCTGACATTGCCGGAGGTGCCCTGGTTGATGCCCTCCTCGTTCATCTTGAGGCAGGTGTCGATCACCGCTTCGCGGAGGTCGAGGTACTTGAGCTTCGGCATGTGAGGTCTGTTCCCGGTTTGAGGTTCGCGCCGGGCTATAGACCGCAAGCCGCACACCCGACAAGAGCGCAGGATGATTGACGCCCATGCACCCGATGCGAGAAAGTGGCGCCAAACGGGGTAAGAGGCGGCATGCGGGAGAAGGCTTCGCGCGGCATCGCGGTGGTCGATGTCGGGTTCACCAACACCAAGATCGCGCTGTTCTCGGCCGGCGGGCAGGTGCTGGCTGAGCGCAAGGGCCCGAGCCGCCATGTGGCGGGCCCGCCCTATCTGTGGATCGATCCCGAGCCGATGGTGGCGCTGTGCCGCAGCGCACTGCCGGATCTCGACCAGATCCTGCCCATCGATGTGATCGTTCCCACGGCGCATGGCGCGGCAATGGCCTGCCTTGATGACAAGGGCGAGCTGGCCTTGCCGGTGATGGACTACACGAGCGAGCCGCCCGCTGACGTCGTGGCGGATTACCAGAAGATCATGCCCTCTTTCGACGAGGCCTTCTGCCCGCTGCTGCCGCTCGCCATCACCCATGGGCTTCAGCTCTACTGGCAGATGCGGGCCTGGCCCGATGACTTCGCCAGGGTCACCACGCTGATCCCGTGGATCCAGTATGTGGCGTTCAGGCTGTCAGGTGTTGCGGTGACGGAAATCTCCTCCATGTCCTGCCAGACGCATCTGATGGACACGCGGAGCGCCACGCCCTCGCTGATGGCGCGGCGACTGGGCTGGGATGCCAAGTTCCCGCCGATGCGCAAGGCCTGGGAGGAGATCGGGCGGCTCAAGCCGGAGTTTCGCAGTGCGGATTTCCGCGGCGAGGCCCGCGTCACCGCAGGGGTGCATGATTCGACTGCCAATTTCATGCGCTATGTCTGCGCCGGGCTCGACCGCTTCACGCTGGTCTCGACCGGCACATGGAGCATCAGCTTCGACCCCTCGACCCCGCTCGACGCGCTGGACCCGGCGCGTGACACCAACACCAACACCGACGTGCTGGGCCGCAGCGTGTGCTGCAGCCGTTTCTTCGGCGGCAAGGAATTCGAGGCGGTGGCGGATGGCGCCCCGGCGGAGGCGGCCGATCTCGATTGCGTCGCTGACCTCGTGGCGCGTGGCACTTATGCCGTGCCGTCCTTCACCACATCCGGCGGGCCGGTGCCGGGCTCGCTCGGCAAGGGATATGTGGCAGGGCCACAGGCTTCGACGGCGCGGGAGAAGGCCTCGCTCGCCGCCCTTTATTGCGCGCTGATGGTGTCTGAACAGCTCGATGCCATCAGGTCGAAGGACGACATCATCGTCGACGGGCCGTTCTCGCAGAACAAGGCGCTGCTCGCCGTGCTGGCGGCTTTGCGTCCGGCACAGACGGTGAAGGCCTCGGCGCTGCGCGACGGCACCACGGCGGGCGCCGCGGCGATCGCGCTCATCGAGGATGGCAGGCTTCCGGCGATTGCACTGGCGCTGACGGATGTGGCGCCGGCAGAGATCACAGGATTGGCGGATTATCAGACGGCATGGAGGAGGATGGCTTATGAAATCCGATAACCGAAGCTGGGTCCCGGCTTTCGCCGGGATGACGGCTCTTTTGATTTTTCCCGCCGCGCCCGCTCATGCCTTCGACTGCGGCAGGGCGGAGACGGAGGTGGAACTGGCGATCTGCGATGATCCCGCGCTGAAGCAGCTCGATGACGCGCTGGGCGAGGCCTATGGGGCGCTGAAGGATGGTTTCGCGCCGCCGGAGCAGGAGATGCTGACGCAGTCGCAGAAGCGCTGGATCGCCCGGCGCGAATACTGCAGCGAGCAGGAAGATGTGACGGCCTGTGCCAAGGACATGACGGCGGAGCGCCTGTCGCTGCTTGCGGGCCAGCCGCTGAGCGGGCCGGGGATCGAGTCCGCCATCGTGCCGCAGTTCCTGGTGCAGGACGGAAATGATGACCGCTGGGACATCAACATCGCCGTGCTGCGCTTCGCCGAACCCTCCTCGCCGGGCGAGGAGGTGCTGAACGGCATGGCCGAGGAGGTGATGGCGACAGCCCCGCTCGGACCCCAGGAGCAGAGCGAGGGAAGCAGCAGGCTGGCGCGCGAGGATACATTCACTATTACATATGCATCCCCCGAACTCGTCTCGGTGCGGCATGAGTTCTACGTCAATGAAGGCGGGGCGCATGGCAATTCCGGCACCATGAACTACAATATCGATATGACGAAGGGCGACGTGCTGCGCCTCGACGATGTGCTGCCGGAGCCCTCCGCCGCCATCCTGACGCTGTGGTGCAAGAAACAGATCGAGGCGGAGAAGCTGCGGCGCGTGCCAGACATCGACCTCACGGAGGACATGACGGCCCGCGACGAGACGATCGCGCTTGGTGTGCGGGAACTGTCAGCCTGGAGCATCGGTGAAGAGGAGATCGTGGTGAGCTTCGATCCTTACGCCGTCGGGAGCTATGCCGAGGGCAGTTATGAATGCCGCTTCCCGACCAGGGGCGTGAAGGAGCTGGCGCTGCCGGATGCGGTGCTGCCGTAGCTTGGGATCTTGCTTCACTCCCCCTCATCTCCCCGCTCCGCGGGTCCAGTCTTCTCCCGCTGAAGGAGCGGGAGAAGACGTAAAGGCGTCCTCTCCTGCGCAGCCGGGGTAGGTGAGGGGCTGCGGGCGAGGAAGAAGATCAAGAGCATCAAGCCACGCGCAAGGCGTTAACCATGCTGCAAACTTCAAGGGCGCATGCTTCCGCCTCCCGTTCATGGCGTGAGGTGTTCCGATGCCGGCCGATCTCTCCTCCTTCACTCTCGTCTGCCCTGGTTACCGCAGGGCGGCGGGGCGGCTGGCCTTTACCGTGGGGTCGCAGATCGTTGCCGAGCTTGACGACACCGACCTGATGGAAAGCTGGGAGGCCACGCAAGACCTTTCCCCAGCGGAAGCCAACGCTTTGACGGAAGCCGCGGGGTCACATCTCATGGAGCTGCTCTCCGAGGGGATCGATGCGGTGGACATCGCGGATGCCGTCACCGATGCCGCCGTGGTCTTCCTGCTCGCCATGAAGCGCCATGGGATTTCGGACCCGAAGCGGATTCCCGCCTGCACGGTCAAGTGGAGCTCGTCCGGCGAAACGGCGCATGTTTGTCTTGCTTCATGAGCAAGCCATCTGCCGCGTGAGACTGGCTTCACCATGCCCGCGCGCGCCGGGCCGGGCCCCGCGGCTGAAAGAAATCCCCGAGCAAAAGTGGTTTCCACTTTCTGCGCCGATGCACTAGTTTGGCGCTCCAGTTTCTGTTTGGAAGGATGACCCGGATGGTCAAGGAAATCGGACATTTCGTCGGCGGCAAGCATGTGAAGGGCACCTCTGGGCGCTTCGCCGGCGTCTACAACCCCAATACGGGCGAAGTCGCCGCCAGGGTGGCGCTGGCGTCCCCGGCCGAGCTCCGCGCCGCCGTCGAGAATGCCAAGGCGGCCCAGGTGGGCTGGGCGGCCAAGAACCCGCAGGTGCGCGCACGCGTCATGATGCGGTTCCTGGAACTCGCCCGCATCCATGCCGAGGAACTGGCAGCCCTGATCTCCATGGAACATGGCAAGACCATTCCCGATGCGCTGGGTGATTTGCAGCGCGGCGTCGAGGTCGTCGAATTCGCCTGCGGAATCCCGCATCTGCTGAAGGGCGAATACACCGATGGCGCTGGCCCTGGCATCGACATGTATTCGATGCGCCAGCCCTTGGGCGTGGCCGCCGGCATCACGCCCTTCAACTTTCCCGCCATGATCCCGCTGTGGAAGGCAGGCCCGGCCATTGCCTGCGGCAATGCCTTCATCCTCAAGCCCTCCGAGCGTGACCCGTCCTGCCCGATGCGGCTGGCTGAGCTCTTCCTCGAGGCTGGGCTGCCCGCCGGCGTGTTCAATGTGGTGAACGGCGACAAGGAAGCGGTTGACGGCATTCTCGATGATCCGGATATCGCCGCCGTGGGCTTCGTCGGCTCAACCCCCATTGCGCAATATGTCTATTCGCGCGCCACCGCGCACGGCAAGCGCGCCCAGTGCTTCGGTGGTGCGAAGAACCACATGCTGATCATGCCGGACGCCGACATGGACAAGGCGGTCGATGCGCTGATCGGTGCGGGCTATGGCTCAGCGGGCGAGCGCTGCATGGCGATCTCGGTTGCCGTGCCCGTGGGCGAGGCGACGGCCAATGCGCTGGTCGAGAAGCTTATCCCGCGCGTCGAGAAGCTGAAAGTCGGCCTCTCCACCGACCGCGAGGCGGATTACGGCCCGCTGGTGACCAAGCAGGCGCTGGACCGCGTCAAGGGCTACATCGACGCTGGCGTGAAGGAAGGTGCGACCCTCAAGGTCGACGGCCGCGGCTTCAAGATGCAGGGCTACGAGAACGGCTATTTCCTCGGCGGCTCGCTGTTCGACAACGTGACGAAGGACATGACGATCTACAAGGAAGAGATCTTCGGACCCGTGCTCTCCGTCGTGCGCGCCAAGACCTATGACGAGGGGTTGTCGCTGGTGAATGACCATGAATATGGCAATGGCACCGCGATCTTCACGCGCGATGGCGATACGGCGCGCGACTTTGCCTCGCGCTGCCAGATCGGCATGGTGGGCATCAACGTGCCGATCCCCGTGCCGCTCGCCTACCACACCTTTGGCGGCTGGAAGCGCTCCTCCTTCGGTGACCTCAACCAGCATGGCCCGGACTCGATCCGCTTCTACACCAAGACCAAGACGGTGACGGCGCGCTGGCCCTCGGGCATCAAGGAAGGGGCGCAGTTCTCCATCCCCACCATGCGGTGACATGATGCATGAGACACCGTTGGCGCTGGGCTACCACCCGCTGCCGCCAGGCTGCCTCGCCAATGTGGTGACCTGCCTCGAGATGACGGCAAAACCGCCGCTCAGGCCCGTTCCCGCTGTGGCAGGCGTGGGGCTGGAGCGGATGGGGGCGGCGGATACGGAGCGCTTCCGCAATCTGTTCCGCGCCATCGGGCAGGACATCATGTGGTTCTCGCGGCTTTTCCTCGCAGAGGAGAAGCTGGCGGCGATTATCGGCGACCCGAAGGTTCATTGCCATGCGCTGGTGAAAGATGGCGTGGATGTGGGGTTGCTCGAACTCGACTTCCGCGAGGCGGGGACGTGTGAATTGTCGTTCTTCGGCCTGGTTCCCGGCGAGGTTGGCACGGGCCTCGGGCGCTATCTGATGAACGAGGCGCTGATGCGCGCCTGGGACCAGCCGATCACGCGGCTCTGGGTGCATACCTGCACCTTCGACCACCCGGCCGCACTGGGCTTCTACCAGCGCTCAGGCTTCCGGCCCTATGCGGTGATGGTGGAGGTCCACAAGGACCCGAGACTCACGGGGCATCTGCCGAAGGGGTCGTGTCCGTCGGCGCCGCTGATTGAATTGTCCAAGTGAACGTCACCCCAAGCAACCTCCCTCACCACAAGGGGGAGGGAAACTTCAAGAGGACGGTTATTGCCTGTTTACCCATCCTGCATAATCTCGACCCATGTCCGACCTCGCCTTCACCCTTGCACCCGATGCCGCGGCCGCGGCGGGGCGCTGGCTCAAAAGCCTCGCCACCGAGCGGCGCATGTCGGCGAAGACGATCGAGGCCTATGCGCGGGACCTGGGCCAGTTCGCGGCCTTCATGGCTGAGCATCTGGGCGGTGCGCCCTCGTGCGGGGATCTCAGCGCACTCACTCTCTCCGACTTCCGCGCCTTCCTCGCCCGCAGGCGCAAGCAGGGCGTTGAAAGCCGCACGCTGGCCCGGCAGCTTTCGAGCCTCCGCTCCTTCTACCGCTTCGCCGAGCGGCAGGAGCTGTTCCGCAATGCGGCGCTTTCCGCCATCCGTTCGCCCAAGCTGCCGCATGCGGTGCCGAAACCAATTTCGCCCGAGAAGGCCCGTCAGCTGACCAAGGCCGACGTGCTCGCCACGGAAGACGCGCCAAGCTGGGTGCTGGCGCGCGACGAGGCGGTGCTGACACTGCTCTATGCGGCGGGGCTTCGCATCTCGGAAGCGCTGTCGCTCACCCGGGCGCAGGTGGAAAAGCCCGTGCTCACCATCACCGGCAAGGGCAACAAGACGCGCATCGTGCCGCTGCTGCCCGCGGCACGCGCGGCGGTCGAGGCCTATCTCGATCTCTGTCCCTTCGCACTGAAGCCGCAGGAGCCGCTGTTCCGGGGCGTGAAGGGCAGGCCGCTCAATGCGCGGAACATCCAGCTGCTGGTGGCGAGATTGCGCGGCGCGCTGGGCCTGCCGGAGACGGCGACACCGCATGCGCTGCGCCACTCCTTCGCAACACATCTCCTGAGCCATGGCGCGGACCTCCGCGTCATCCAGGAATTGCTCGGCCATGCGAGTCTTTCGACCACGCAGGTCTATACGGAGGTGAACCGCGCGCATCTCCTCGAACAATACCGCAAGGCGCATCCGCGCGTGTAGACTGCCGCTCATGCCCGCCATCAAACTTGTTCCCTCCGATAACACGCTTCCGAAACAGGCCGCCGTCTGCGTGATTGGCGGCGGGGTTGCGGGCGTTACGACCGCACTTGAACTGGCCGAGCGAAGCATTGATGTGGTGCTGCTGGAGAAGGGCGAGATCGCCGCCGAGCAGTCGAGCCGGAACTGGGGCTGGTGCCGCCAGATGGGGCGTGACCCGCGCGAGATTCCGCTGATCAAGATATCACTCTGCCTGTGGGACGGGATGAATGCGCGGGTCGCGGGTGAGACCGGTTTCACGCGCTGTGGCATTCTCTATCTCTGCGAAAATGAGCAGCAGATCGCGGCCAGGACCGCGTGGCTCGAAACCCATGCGTGGCCTGCCGGACTCTCGACCCGCATGATCAATGCCGCCGAGGCCAATGCGCTGGCGCCCGGCTGCACGAAGCCGTGGAAGGGAGCACTCTACACGCCTGACGATGCGCGCGCCGAGCCCTTCGTGGCCGTGCCGCTGATGGCGGAGGCGCTCAGGCGGAAGGGCGGCAAGGTCTTCACCCAATGCGCGGTGCGCGGGCTTGAAACGAAAGCTGGACGCGTTTCCGCCGTGGTGACGGAGCGAGGCGTCATTTCCTGCGATACGGTGGTGCTGGCGGGTGGTGCGTGGTCACGCCGATTCTGCATCAACATGGGCGTGGAGCTGCCGCAGTTGAGCGTGGTCAATTCCGTGATGCGGACGGAACCCATCGACACGGGGCTGGCGCGCAGCTGCTCCGGCGGGGCCTTTGCGTTCCGCAAGCGCATGGATGGTGGCTATACCGTCACCCACAATCATTTCTCGGTTGCGGATATCGTGCCGGATTCCTTCCGGCTGTTCGGCGCGTTCCTGCCCGCCTTGATGCTGGACTGGAAGGGGCTGCGGCTCAGGCTCGGAAAGCGCTTCGTGGATGACGCGCGGATGAAACGGCGCTGGCAATTGGACGAGGTCTCGCCCTTCGAAGAGGTGCGCGTGCTGGATCCTGAGCCCGTACGTGACATACTCGACGATGCGGAGAAGCACCTGAAGGACTATTATCCTGTGTTCCGGGACATGCGCATCGCCGAGCGCTGGGCGGGCTGCATCGACGCGACGCCGGATGCGGTGCCGGTGATTTCCAAGGTGGAGGCGCTGCCGGGATTGCACCTGTGCACGGGCTTCTCAGGCCACGGCTTCGGGCTGGGGCCGGGCGCGGGAAAGCTGATGGCGGAGATCCTGACAGGGGAGACGACGTGCGTTGATGCGTCGCCGTTCCGCTATGGGCGGTTCTTTGATGGGACGAGGCCGAAGCCGACGACGGGGTTGTAATGTCTTCTCCCGCTCCTTCAGCGGGACAAGAAGGATCCCGCGAAGCGGGGTGATGAGGGGGGAGTCAGGCGAGGGTGCCTGCGGTCCCTCACCTACCCCGGCTGCGCCGGGGCCCCTTCCTCTCCCGCTTCGCAGGAGAGGACGATTGGTGGGATTACGAATGGATCGCCCGGCCTGCCACGGCGAGGGCTGCTTCCTTCACCGCCTCAGACAATGTCGGATGCGCGTGACAGGTGCGGGCCAGGTCTTCTGCGGAGCCGCCGAATTCCATCAGCACGGCGGCTTCGTGGATCAACTCTCCGGCCATCGGCCCCACGATGTGGACACCCAGCACGCGGTCTGTCTTGGCATCGGCCAGCACCTTCACGAAACCATCCGTGGTCTGGTTGGCCTTGGCGCGGCCGTTGGCGAGGAAGAGGAACTTGCCGGCCTTGTAGTCGACGCCTTCGGCCTTGAGCTCTTCCTCGGTCTGGCCGACGGCGGCGACTTCGGGGCTGGTATAGACCACGCCGGGGATGACGGCGTAGTTCACGTGGCCTGCCTGGCCTGCGAGGATCTCGGCCATGGCGATGCCCTCATCCTCCGCCTTGTGGGCGAGCATGGGGCCCTTGATGACGTCGCCGATGGCGTAAATGCCGGGGGCGCTGGTGGCGTAGTGATCATCGACCTCGATGCGGCCGCGATTGTCCAGCTTGACGCCCGCGGCCTCGAGCCCAAGTCCCTCCGTATACGGAACACGGCCGACGGCGACGAGGGCCACGCTGGCCTCGAGCTGTTCAGCGCCGCCGCCCGCGGCGGGTTCGACGGTGAGCGTCACCTTGTCCTTGGCCTTCGCCGCACCCGTGACCTTCGAGGCGAGCTTGAAGGTGAAGCCCTGCTTCTGCAGGATGCGCTGGAAATTCTTGGCGACTTCCGCGTCCATGCCGGGGAGAATGCGGTCCAGATATTCGATGACCGTCACCTTGGAGCCAAGGCGGGCATAGACCGAGCCCAGTTCGAGGCCGATGACGCCCGCGCCGATGACGGCGAGACGGGCGGGAACCTCCTTCAGTTCGAGCGCGCCCGTGGAGGAGACGATGCGCTGCTCGTCAATGTCGATGCCCTTGAGCTTCGCCACATCGGAGCCCGTGGCGATGACGATGTGCTTCGTCTCGATCACCTGATCGCCGGCGCTGACCTTGCCGGTGCCTTCGACCTTGGCCGTTCCGGTGAAGACGGTGACCTTGTTCTTCTTGAACAGGAAGTCGATGCCCTTGGTGTTGCCGTCGATGGCTTCCTGCTTGAAATTCATCATCTGCGGGAAGTCGACGCTGGTTTCCGCCTTGATGCCCATCTTGGCGAAGGCGTGCTTTGATTCGGCATAGAGCCCTGAGGCATGCAGCAGGGCCTTGGACGGGATGCAGCCCACGTTGAGGCATGTGCCGCCATGGCTCTTGCGCTTCTCGACCACCGCCACTTTCAAGCCCAGCTGGGCGCAGCGGATGGCGCAGACATAGCCGCCGGGGCCGGTTCCGATGATGGTGACGTCGAAAGAGTTGGCCATGGTCTTGTTCCTGTTCTTCAGCAGCGCCCGCCGGCGACGGGGACGATCGAGCCGGTGACATAGGAGGATTGATCCGAGCAGAGCCAGACGATGACGTCCGCCACCTCCTCGGCCTTGCCCTCGCGCTTCATGGGGATCTGATCGCGCATCAACTTGACGCGGCCGGGGATGCCGGAGCTGTCATGGATCTCGGTATCGATGATGCCGGGGCGCACGGCGTTGACGCGGATGCCTTCTGCGGCCACCTCGCGGCCGAGGCCGATGGTCAAGACATCCATGGCGCCCTTGCTCGCAGCGTATTCGACACCAAGACCGGGTGCACCCAGCACGGCGGCGGCCGAGGACTGGTTGACGATGACGCCGCCGGATCCTCCATGCTTCGTCGACATGCGCTTCACGGCTTCGCGCGCGCAGAGAAAGGAGCCCAGGATGTTGATGTCGAAGAGGCGCTTCAGGCGCTCCGTGCTCATCTCGTCCAGCCGGTTCTGGCGGTCCATGACACCGGCATTGTTGATGAGGATCTTGAGGCGGCCGAGCTTGTCGGCGGCGGCGAAGAGGGCGAGCACATCCGCCTCCTTCGCGACATCGCCCTTGATGGCGACGGCCTTGCCGCCCTTGGCGGTAATGGCGCTGACCACATCATTCGCGGCGGCCTCGTTCGAGGCATAGTTGACGGCGACGGTGTAGCCCAGGGCTCCGAGCTTCAGCGCCGTAGCGCGGCCGATGCCGCGGCTGCCTCCGGTGACGATGGCGACGTTGGTCATGTGTTCTCCGTGGTCAAAAGGATGGCCGGGTCAAGCCCGGCCATGACGAAACTAAAGGTCGAGAATCGTCCGCTGCGGATCTTCCAGGTTCTCCTTCACCCGCACCAGGAAGGTAACGGCTTCCTTGCCGTCGACGATGCGGTGGTCATAGGACAGCGCCAGGTACATCATCGGGCGCACCACGATCTGGCCGTTCACCACCACCGGGCGCTCCTCAATCTTGTGCATGCCGAGGATGCCGGATTGCGGCGCGTTGAGGATGGGGGTGGACATCAGCGAGCCATAGACGCCGCCATTCGAAATCGTGAATGTGCCGCCCTGCATCTCCGCGATCTGCAGCTGCCCGTCACGCGCGCGCTTGCCGAAATCGGCGATGGTCTTCTCGACCCCGGCGAAGGACAGCATGTCCGCGTCCCGCAGGACCGGCACGACGAGGCCCTTCTCGGTGCCGACCGCCACGCCGATGTGATAGAAGTTCTTGTAGACAATGTCGTCACCGTCGATCTCGGCGTTGACGGCGGGGATTTCCTTCAGCGCCTGGATGCAGGCCTTCACGAAGAAGCTCATGAAGCCGAGCTTCACGCCGTGCTTCTTTTCGAACAGGTCCTTGTACTGGTTCCTCAGCGCCATGGTGGCCGTCATGTCCACCTCGTTGAAGGTGGTGAGCATGGCGGCGGTGTTCTGCGCATCCTTGAGGCGGCGCGCAATGGTGAGGCGCAGCCGCGACATCTTCACACGCTCCTCGCGCGCGGCATCCGCCGGGCCTGCGGCCACACGCGGCGCGGGCGTTGCCGGGATCACCAGCGGCTTCACCTCTGCCGCGGGCTTTTCCAGATGCGCGATGACGTCGCCCTTCGTCAGGCGGCCGTCCTTGCCGGTGCCGGCGACGGCGGATGTGTCGACCTTGTTCTCCTCCACCATCTTGCGGACGGCGGTCGAGAGCGGGGCCTCGGCCGCCTTGGCGGCGGGGGCGGGCGCTTCCACCTTCTTTGGCGCTTCGGCTGCCTTGGCGGGCGCGGCGCCTGCAGCACCTTCCTCGATCAGTCCCAGAAGGGCGCCGACATTCACCGTGGTTCCCGGTGCGGCATCGATCGATGAGAGCTTGCCGGAGGCGGGTGCGGGAACCTCCACCGTGACCTTGTCGGTTTCGAGTTCGACCAGGGGCTCATCCGCCTTCACGGCCTCGCCCGCCTGCCTGAACCACTTCGCGATCGTCGCCTCGGTCACCGATTCACCCAGTGCCGGAACGCGGATTTCCTTTGCCATGTTCTTCTGTCCCTTAAGCTATGCCGGGCTCGAGCGCTTCGTCGAGGAACGCCTTCAGTTCCTTGACGTGGCGGCTCATCAGGCCTGTTGCGGTGGAGGCGGAGGCCGCACGGCCCACATAGCGGGGCCGCGTGTTCTTCGCGCCGATGAATTCGAGCACGCGCTCGATGTTGGGCTGGACGAAGCTCCAGGCGCCCATGTTGTAGGGCTCTTCCTGGCACCAGATGAATTCCGCACCCTTGAAGCGCGAGAGGATGTTGATCAGCGCCTTGTGCGGCCAGGGGTAGAGCTGCTCCACGCGGAGCAGGTAGATATCGGTGATGCCGCGCTTCTCGCGCTCGTCATAGAGGTCGTAATAGACCTTGCCGGAGCACAGGATGACGCGGCGGATCTTGTCATCGGCCGCGAGCTTGATCGCCTGGTCCGGCTGCATCTCCGCATCGTCCCACAGGAGGCGGTGGAAGGTGGTGCCTTCGTCCATCATGGCGAGCGGCGATGTGGCGCGCTTGTGACGGAGCAGCGACTTCGGCGTCATGATGATCAGGGGCTTGCGGATGTCGCGCTTCAGCTGACGGCGCAGGATGTGGAAGTAGTTGGCGGGCGTGGTGCAGTTTGCGACCTGCATGTTGTCTTCCGCGCACATCTGCAGATAGCGCTCGAGACGTGCCGAGGAGTGTTCCGGCCCCTGGCCCTCATAGCCATGCGGCAGCAGGCAGACGAGGCCCGACATGCGGAGCCACTTGCGTTCGCCAGACGAGATGAACTGGTCGAACACGACCTGCGCGCCATTGGCGAAGTCGCCGAACTGCGCCTCCCAGATGGTGAGCGAATTGGGCTCCGCCAGCGAGTAGCCATATTCGAAGCCGAGCACGGCTTCCTCCGAGAGCATGGAGTTGATGGCGTCGATCTTGATCTGCTGGTCCTTCACCAGATGGTTCAAGGGCGTGTAGCGCTTCTCGGTCTCCTGATCGATCAGCACCGCGTGGCGCTGCGAGAAGGTGCCGCGCTGCACGTCCTGCCCTGAGAGGCGGACGGGGAACCCATCGAGCAGCAGCGTGCCGAAGGCCAGATGCTCCGCCATGGCCCAGTCCAGCCCTTGGCCGTCCTCGATCATCTTGCGGCGCGCGTCCAGCACGCGCTGCATGGTGCGATGGACCTTGAAGGTCTTGGGGATCTTGGTGAGCTTGAGGCCGATTTCCTTGAGCTTCGCGACGGGAACGCCAGTGTCGCCCTTGCGCGGTTCCTCATGGTCCTTCGCGGCCTTGAGGCCGGCCCAGCGGCCATCGAGCCAGTCCGCCTTGTTGGCCTTGTAGTTCTCGGCCACCGTGAAGTTCTCGTCCAGCGTCTTGCGGTAGGCCGCCTTCATGGCGTCGAACTCGTCCTGGGTGAGCACACCCTCGTCGACGAGGCGCTTGCCATAGAGCGTGACGACGGTCGGCTGGCCCGCGATGCGCTTGTACATCAGGGGCTGGGTGAAGGCCGGCTCGTCCGTCTCGTTGTGGCCGAAGCGGCGGTAGCAGAACATGTCGATGACGACGGGCTTCTTGAACTTCTGCCGGAACTCGGTTGCGATCTTCGCGGCATAGACGACCGACTCGGGATCATCGCCGTTACAGTGGAAAATCGGCGACTCGATCATCTTGGCGACGTCGGAGGGGTAGGGCGAGGACCTTGACCAGTGCGGGCTCGTCGTGAAGCCGATCTGGTTGTTGACGATGAAATGGATGGAGCCGCCGGAGCGGTGACCGCGGAGCCCTGAGAGGCCGAAGCATTCCGCCACCACGCCCTGGCCCGCGAAGGCGGCGTCACCATGGATGAGGAGGGGGAGAACGGAGGTGCGCTCCTTGTCCTTCCTCTGGTCCTGCTTGGCGCGCGCCTTGCCCAGCACCACGGGATCGACGATCTCCAGATGCGAGGGGTTGGCGGTGAGAGAGAGATGCACCGTGTTGCCGTCGAAGGCGCGGTCCGACGACGAGCCCAGGTGATACTTGACGTCGCCCGAGCCCTCGACCTCGTCAGGCGTGGAGGAGCCGCCCTTGAACTCATGGAAGATCGCCGAGAAGGGCTTGGACATGACATTGGCCAGCACATTGAGGCGGCCGCGATGCGCCATGCCGAAGACGATCTCCTTGAGGCCCAGTTGGCCGCCGCGCTTGATGATCTGCTCCAGCGCCGGGATCATCGATTCGCCGCCGTCGAGGCCGAAGCGCTTGGTGCCGGTGTATTTGACATTCAGGAACTGCTCGAAGCCTTCGCCCTCGATCAGCTTGTTGAGGATGGCCTTCTTGCCTTCCCTGGTGAAGGAGATCGACTTGTCCGCACCCTCGATGCGCTCCTGGATCCAGGCCTTCTGCTCAGGGTCCGAGATGTGCATGAACTCGACGCCGAGCGTTCCGCAATAGGTGCGCTTCAGGATGTCGGCGATCTGGCGCACCGTGGCATGTTCGAGGCCCAGTACCTTGTCGAGGAAGATCGGCCGGTCCATGTCGGCCTCGGTGAAGCCGTAGGACAAGGGGTCGAGCTCCGGGTGGCTCACCGGTGCCTTCAGCTTCAGGGGGTCGAGGTCGGCCGCGAGATGGCCGCGCATGCGGTAGGCGCGGATCATCATCAGTGCACGGACGGAATCCATCGTCGCCTTGCGCACATCCTCGGCCGAGAGGCCGGGGGCCTTCGCCTCCGCAGGCGCACCCTTGGCGGGCTTCTGCGCGGGGGCGGCGGGCCAGTTGCCGTCGAAGGCGGAGACGAGATCGCCCGATTCCGCCTGCGGCCAGTCCTTGCGCGCCCAGGAGGGGCCGTTCACCTGCTGGCGGGCGAGTTCGGCATTGTCCTCCAGCCCGGCAAAGAATTGCCGCCAGTGGATGTCCACGGCGGCGGGGTTTTCGAGATACTTGGCGTAGAGCTGCTCGATGAACTGGGCGTTGCCGCCATAGAGGAAGGAGGTTTGCTCGAAAGCGGTTGTGAGATCTGTCTTGTTCATCCCATTGTCCTCTTCTGGCGGCTCCGCCGCGCTTTGGCGGGGAGCCTATCGTTCAATGCTGAAAGAGTGCTTTCAGCATTGTCTTGTGTTTTCCCCTCCCCACAAGGGGGAGAGGAAGAAAAACCATCAACCCTTCAGCTTCTTGACCAACGTCTTGCCAAGAAGGGCCGGCGAATCCGCGACTGCGATACCGGCGGCCTTCATGGCTTCAATCTTGGACTCGGCTCCACCCTTGCCGCCCGAAATGATGGCGCCGGCGTGGCCCATGCGGCGGCCGGGAGGGGCGGTGCGGCCGGCGATAAAGCCGGCCATCGGCTTCTTGCGCTTCGACTTGGCGATGAACTCGGCCGCGTCCTCTTCCGCCGAGCCGCCGATCTCGCCGATCATGATGATCGATTCGGTTGCATCGTCGGCGAGGAACATCTCCAGCATGCCGATGAACTCGGTGCCCTTGACGGGATCACCGCCGATGCCGACGGCGGTCGTCTGGCCCAGGCCTTCCTGCGTGGTCTGGAACACGGCTTCATAGGTGAGCGTGCCGGAGCGCGAAACAATGCCGACAGTGCCTTGTCTGAAGATGTTGCCGGGCATGATGCCGATCTTGCATTCGTTCGGCGTCAGCAAGCCCGGGCAGTTGGGCCCGATGAGGCGGGACTTGGAGCCC
>JBEILC010000022.1:0-24440 GCA_040379425.1 Hyphomicrobiales bacterium | reverse complement strand
CGCATGTTTGACGCCATCAGCCGTGCGGGCAAGAATCAGCAGGTCATCGTGCTCACCTGCCGTTCCCGCTCCTTCGCCACGCTGGGCGGCCGCGAATTGCGCATCGTCTAGGTAGGAAAGAGGCCCGGCACTTGGCCGGGCCCCATAGGATAAGCGAGCGGCGCTGCTCGCCGCGCTTCTCACCCTGGCGCTGCTCGCGGTTCCGCTCGATGTCACGGTCCATGTCGCCGCCCTGCTGGCGCTGGCCGCCCTGCTGGTTCTGCTGACCCTGGCGGTTGCGGTCATTCTGGTTCTGATTCTGGTTAGCCATGGCTGGTGCCTTTCATCAGTTGCCGTCCGTCACGTGGAAATGGGCGAGGACTCCGGAGGGTTCCTCGGGCCAATATCGCACACAACAGCAGGGAATCGCATGTCCTGCCTGCTTGTTCCGCACCGGAACCAAGAATCATGGGAGCAAGACCATGTTGAACGGTGATGGCGCGACGGTCGTCCGTTTCACCTCCGCGGCGATCGCGGTGGCGATCATCATTGCCGTGGCCGTGATGGTGACGATGTCCCTGGGCTGAGATCAGGCGCGCATCATACGCGCGAGGCGGGCTACAACGCCAGCGGTAACATCACGGACCAGCATGCGCTGATCATCAACCGCAACCGCCAGGCCGCCATGGTGATGCCGGGCGAACCTCTGCTCATCTGCGAGATGGTCTCTGCCCTCTGTGCAGCCATCGCGGCGAATGTCGCCGAGAAGGCCGCCCCTCCGGCAAGACGGACGACGTTGAACGAGGGCTTGCGGAGATCGAGCGCGTTCTGGCAGGAAGCGAAGCACGCAAGGCCTGACGGAGATGTCATGACGGATTTCGATTCTCTCTCGCACGACGAGCAACTGCCAATCCTGCTCGAACTCGCGAATGAGGCGCTATCCCACTATGACCTGCCCTCGGGCAGCAAGGCCTCGATGCTGAACCTCTCGGAGAACGCCACCTACAAGGTGGAAGACCCCGATGGCCGGCGCTTTGCGTTGCGTGTTCACCGCGAAGGCTATCATTCGAAGCAGGCGATTGCCTCCGAACTCGCCTGGGAGATCGACCTCCGCCAGACCGGTGTCGTCACCACGCCGAACCCGATCAAGGGAAAGGACGGCGAGATCATCCAGGAGGTTTCGCACCAGCGCATGGCGCACCCGCGCAACGTCGTGCTCTTCGATTGGGAGACCGGCGCCGAGCCCGGCATCGGCGAGGACCTCTCCGAGCGTTTCGAGGTGCTGGGCGAGATCACTGCACGCATGCATGTCCATTCACGTCAGTGGAAACGCCCCTCCTGGTTCACCCGCCTCACCTGGGATTTCGAGACGAGCCTCGGGGAGGACAAACCGCATTGGGGACGCTGGCGCGACGGCGTCGGCATGGACCGGGAGAAGGAACAGCTCTTCCAGCGCACGGTGGATCTCATCGGCCGCAGGCTCAAGGCCTATGGCAAGGGATCGGACCGCTTCGGCCTCATCCACTGCGACCTGCGCCTTGCCAATCTGCTGATCGACGGCAAGGCGGTGAAGGTCATCGACTTCGATGACTGCGGCTTCGGCTGGTACATGTATGACGCGGCAACGCCGGTTTCGTTCTACGAGCATGAGCCGCAGGTGCCGGGCCTCATCGAGAGCTGGAAAAAGGGCTACCGCAAGGTGCTTTCGATTCCGAAGAAAGACGAGGTGGAAATCCCCACCTTCATCATGCTCCGCCGCATCCTGCTGGTCGCCTGGATCTCGTCTCACATCGAGGCCGAGTTCCCCAAGTCGCTGGGTGCCGGCTACACCGACGGCACGCTGCCGCTGTGCGAGGCGTATTTGCGGCATTTCTCGTAGACCAGACTGTGAAGATCTATAGCGCAGGACCGGGCTGGACAACCTTACCGCGATAATGTTATGTTATAACATTAATTTACTCCGGAACACGCCCCATGCCCTCACCCCACGCCGCGCATCGCCTTCCCGTGACTGTTCTTTCCGGCTTTCTGGGCGCGGGGAAAACCACCCTGCTCAACCATGTCCTGAACAACCGGGAAGGCCTGAAGGTCGCCGTCATCGTGAATGACATGAGCGAGGTGAACATCGATGCGCGCCTCGTGCGTGACGGCGGGTCGAACCTTTCGCGAACGGAGGAGCAGCTCGTCGAAATGTCCAACGGCTGTATCTGCTGCACCCTCCGTGACGATCTCCTGCGGGAAGTCGCGCGGCTCGCCAATGAAGGGCGTTTCGATTGCCTGCTGATCGAAAGCACCGGCGTCTCCGAGCCGCTTCCCGTCGCGGCCACATTCGAATTCCGCGATGAGAACGGCCACAGCCTGTCCGACGTGGCGAGGCTCGACAGCATGGTGACGGTGGTCGATGCCGTCAATCTGCTCAAGGACTATGGCTCGGCCGACTTCCTCGCCACGCGCGGCTTGGCGATGGACGGCACGGATGAGCGCACACTCGTCAATCTCCTGGTCGATCAGATCGAGTTTGCCGACACGATCATCCTCAACAAGGTCTCCACCGCCAGCGCTATCCAGCGCAAGGCGGCCCGCAGCATCGTGAAGGCGCTCAACCCCGATGCGCGGCTGATCGAAACGGATTTCGCGCGCGTTCCCCTGCGGGAGATTCTCGGCACCAACCGCTTTGACTTCGAGAAGGCGCACCAGAACCCGATCTGGTTCAAGGCGCTGAACGGCTTCAAGGACCACGTGCCCGAAACGCTCGAATATGGCATCAAGAGCTTCGTCTACCGCGAGACGCGGCCTTTCGCACCCAAGCCCTTCAAGGCCTTCCTCGACAGCGCGTGGCCGGGCGTCATCCGCGCCAAGGGCTTCTTCTGGCTTGCAACTCGTCCGCAATGGGTGGGCGAAATGAGCCAGGCCGGAGCATTGGTGAGAACCGAGGCCGCCGGCTACTGGTGGGCGGCCATCGCGAAGGAGGCATGGCCCACGGAACCGCAGTGGAACGCATGGTTCTCCAAGCGCTGGGACCCGGTATGGGGCGACAGGCGGCAGGAGATGGTGTTCATCGGCGCTAACATGGATGAAGCAGCGATCCGCGCCGCACTGGATAATTGCCTCATACGGTCAGCCACGCCGGAATTCGATGCCTGGTCGGCGATCGCCGATCCCTTCCCGGAATGGCGGCGGAACGAGGCCGCGTAACGGCCTCCCCCACCTCGTTGCTCACGCTGAATTCAGCGCCTCAAGGCTTTCCGGCAGGATCTGCCCGCCATCCACGATGAGGGCCTGCCCCGCCACGTCGTTTGCTTCCTTCGAGGCAAAGCAGAGCGCGGTGTTGCCGATGTATTCGACGACACCGGGCTTCTTCAGCGGAACCGCGGCCGCCAGGCCCCAGACACTGGTCTCGCCGGCGCGCAGCCGGTTGACCATGGCCGGATGAGCATCATCTCCTCAAAACCGGAATGTGAAGAGCCCGCGCTCCTCATAGGTCTGTGCGGCCTCAGCGACGAAGTCCGCCATGCGGGTGGCCTTGTGATCCTCGCGCAGCATGCGTGCGGCGTCGAGCAGTTGCTGCTTCGATTTGGTCCGGCCCGGCCGCAACAGTTCATAAACTTGCATGATCACGTCCTGCGGCACGTTCACCAGCTCGGCCGCGCGGGCGAAATTCTCGGCAAGCGCCGGCCGCCCTGCGTCACGCGAGATCTCGCCCTGTGCCAGCAGCGCCTCGGGCGTGATGCGCAAGTCCTCCATGGTGATGCTGCCGTCAAGAACGGCATCGAGCGTGATGTCGGAGAGCCGCTTGCCGCGCGGGCCCACAACGTCATGCGGCTGCGTTTCAGCCAGCGGGTAGTCGGCACGCGTGCGGCTCATGATCTTCTTTCTGTAAACGTCACCTCGACCAGTTCGGGTGCTGCCCCCTCCTCGGTCAACGCCGTCTCGATCGCATAGATCATCGCGGTGCGCGCATGATAGCGCGAGCCCATCGCCTCGCCCCGCTGCGGCACAACGACGGGCTCCGGCATCTCGCCCCGCGCATAGGCCGCAGCATTGGCCCCAAGTCCACGGTAATGCGCGAGGCTGGTGATCGGCGCATTGGAGAAAAGCTCGAGGTTGTTGTGCGGCAGCCGGTCCCGCTGGTGGATTACCGCCGTGCCCTTGGCCTGGATACCGATGCCGATGCCGGAGCCTGCAAGCCGCGCCGCCGAAAGCCCCAGGAAAGACGTATCCGCCGTATGACGGAAGCGCACGATGCGGGGGGTGAGCCCCTTGGCCCGTATCGCATCCGTCAGTTCACGGAGCACATCCGAAAGCCGGTGCCCCGCCGTGGTCTGGAACAGCTTGAGGCCAAAGGCGGGGCTGATGCCGATGACCACATCCGAGCTGTCCGTGGATTCGCCCGCCGCCCCGGCAGCGCGGTAGGAGATGCGCGCCGTCTCGTCACGCTCATGCATGGCCTCGGAGCGCATGACCTCGTTCTGGTCCAGCACGTCGCGGATGCCGTTGAGTTCCAGCCGCCGCTCTTCGGAGACGCGATAGCCAGAGCCCGGCCCCAGATAATCATTGGGATCGTTCACCGCGCTGACGATGCGCCCATTGCGGATCATGGCGGAGGTCTGGAGATAATCGCCCGAGAGCCTGAGCTTCGCCACATTGAGCAGGTTTTCGGCCTCCGCGCGGAAGCCCCTGAGCGCCAGCGCCTTGATGACGTCGATGACAGTGATGCCCCTGTCTTTGATCGCCTCGCTGATGAAGGCGGCGTCGCGCGGCGTGAAGCTTTCCGTGTCGTCCGAGCCCGAGGCGACGGTGACGGAGCGCTTCATCGCTTCGGAAGGATCCGCCAGCCCCAGTTCAACAAGGACGGCCGACAGCGCATCGATGGCGCGGCGGCGCAGGTCGAGGGCCTTTTCCTCCGGCAGCGGCGTCAGGCCGCCATCCGCCTCGAAATCCCGCTGCAGCACCAGATAGTCTTCAAGCTCCTCGCCATTCAGAAGCGAAGGATTGAAAGAATTGTCGTATTTGAGGATCGAACCGAAGCCGGAGCAGATGAGGTCAGATCCCGCCACCAGATAGGGCATGATCTTGGCGCCTACGCGGATATCGGACTCCGTCGCGCGCGCGTCATTGCCGCTGGCGCATTCAAGGTCGAGCCACACGGCGATCAGGTTTTCCGCCATCAATTCGCGGAATCCTCCGGGCACGGTCGACGTAAGCGGCGCCCCGTCGATGCCGCCATTCTGAGTGCCCTGCACCCCGATGCCGCGCTGCAGGCAGAGGCAGCGCGCTTCGAGATAGAGCAGCGACTTCGCGTCATGGAAGCCCATCAGCAATTCGGCCCCTGCCCCGCTGGTACAGCGCATCTTGATCCCGCGCGAGGCATAGGCTGCGGCGAGGAAGGCCTTGGACCATGGCGTGTCATCGCCGTCGGTGAAGCTCTTCTCCGTGCCATAAACGGAGACCGTCTCGGCATAGGACGTGAAGCCCGCCATGCCGATCCGCAATTCCTCCGCCTCCTCGCTGGAACACTGGAACAGCGTGCCCCAGCGCCCCACGGCGGCTCCCACGGCACAGGCCAGCGCGTTGGACCAGGCATTGCGCGACACGCGCATCGTCGTCTCGATCTCATCGAAGCCGAAACCCACGGCCGTTGCGGCGTCGGCTGCCAGCTGCAAGGGGTCATCCTTGGCGTTGGTCACATGCGCCTGGTTCCCCGGTGTCTTGCGCGCCCGCATCTTGGAATAGGCGAAGGCGATTTCGAGGGCGGAGAGATGGGAGACGCATTGTGTGAGCTTCGCCGGCGTCATGCCGTGGGCGAGGCGCACGAGCTCTTCGCGCGACACGTTCATGTCCACCAGCATGCGCGCCACGGTCCGAGAGTCCGTTGCCATGGCCTCGGGCGCGACCTCGACGTCGATGTGGTGGCGCGCGATGAAGCGGTCGATCATATCGAAGTCCCGCTCAAGCACGCCATCAAGCGAGATCACGCGGCCATTTGAAATGCCGATTCCTGGCTTCGGATCATTGGGGCTCGTGAAGGCGGAGAACCCGTTAGCCGGGTCCTCGGCCGCGAACTTGTCAAGCCGCAGCGGCCGCTCGTCCCAATCGGTATAGCGCTTCCAGCGGTTGACGCTCATCATGCACTCCGTTCGGGGAGAAGACTATCGGAGCAGGCCCCGCCGTCAATGGCTCGCACCGCCCTGACGCTTCGCCAGCCTGTTCCGCTCCAGGACGTCCCGCAGCACGGGGTAGTAGAGTGCCGGGTCCTCGTAGAATGGCAGGTGGCTGCTGTTGGGAAACACCGCCATCTCGGCCTGGGCAATCCTCAACTTCATCTCCAGCGCGCAGGCGGGTGTCTGCTCGTCGTATTGGCCCACGGTGATCAGCACCGGCACCTTGATCTGGTGAAGATCGGCGAGGCGTGACCAGTGGCGGATGTTGCCGATGTAAGTGAACGCATTGGGCCCTGCACGGCGCTGTAGGGCGCCAGCGCCTTCCGCACGGCTTCCGTCTCGCGCACATGGCGCTGGAGCGTCCAGTTGGCGGGGTCGCCCGGCCGGTCGGAGGCCCCGCATAGGCCACCAGCCTGTGGCCATCCACCTCGACCGTGATTGTCTCGTCGGGATCGATCTCACGCCACATTCCGGGGCCTCCGCTGACTGCCATTCGGGGGCTCAGACTGGCATGCAGGCCCGGCCCGGCAAGACTCACGGCAAATCATGCAAGCTGAGAGTTGCCCATACATCCATTTTGTGCGATCTAGTTCCGGCGACAGATTCAAGTTCCGGGACTCAACATGAGTTTTCTTGCATTTTCCAACGCGACGGCGAAACAACGGCGGGAGGCCCGGGCGCAAGCCCGTATCGCCAGCGAACTCCTGAAGGCCATGTCACATGAGGGGCGGCTCCTCATGCTCTGCCTGCTGGCGAAGGGGGAGACGGCGGTTTCAGAGATCGAGGTCAAGCTGGAGATGCCGCAGGCGGCCGTCTCGCAGCAACTGGCGCGCCTCAGGCTCGACGGGCTGGTGGCATCCCGGCGCGATGGACGGAACATCTACTATGCGGTTGCCAGGCCGGAGGTTACGGCTCTCCTCGGCGCCCTCGACGGACTCCTTTCACGTTCGGATCAGCGGCCGGCCCGCGCCAGGAGATAGCACTTATTGAGAGGCAAACGGCGTGACGCATTCCGGCAGCTGAAGGGCAACCGAAAGCTGCCGGCCGCGCCGGGTGGAAGCAGACACTGACAACTTGGAATTTATCAAATATATAATATTTAACATTTTTGTTTTTTGATTATAACACCATTATTCATTTCTCTGTTTTCATGTACGCGGTGGTGCATGAGCTTTCTTGCACTTTCCAATGCATTACCAAGCAAACGGCGGGAGGCACGCGCCCAGGCCCGCATCGCCAGTGAATTGCTGAAGGCGCTGTCACATGATGGGCGGCTCCTCATCCTTTGCCTGCTGGCGGAGGATGAGGCGAGGGTCACCGAGATCACGTCCAAGCTGGGCATGCCGCAGGCGGCCGTCTCCCAGCAGCTCACGCGTCTCAGGCTGGACGGACTGGTCGAGGCCCGGCGCGAGGGACGCAGTATCTATTATTCGCTGGCGCGGCCGGAAGTGACGGCACTTGTCGCCTCTCTTGATGATCTCTTCTGCAAGCCAGGCCGCCGCGCCTCCCGCGGCAGGCACTAAGCTAGCTCGCCCGCAAGCGGCCCCCAGGAGATGATCGAGGTCATCCCGCGCGAAAGACGCCGCGCGCGAGAACCTTCAAACACGCATCCTAAGTTTACACATCAGCATTCCTCAATCGTAGGGGCGCCGGCTTTGCCTCGCGGCCCTTTTTATCACTTGCCAGCCGCACAGCTGGATGCTACCAATACTCTACAGAATTGATGGGAATTAAAGACATGCGCCGCCAGCTCCCCCCGCTCAATGCCCTCCGCGCCTTCGAGGCGGCGGCGCGGCACATGAGCATCACCCAGGCGGCGGGCGAGTTGCGCGTCACACCGGCGGCGATCAGCCATCAGGTTCGCATCCTCGAGGATCACGTGGGCCTTCCGCTGTTCATGCGGAATGGCCGGGGCCTCGCCTTGACCGATGCGGGCTCCGCGGGGCTGCGCGACCTGCGCGAAGGCTTTGCCCGCCTTGGCGCGGCGATGGATGCCATTGATTCGCTGGGCGAAGCGGGCGTGCTCAGCGTCAGCGTCGCCCCCTCCTTCGCCGCCAAGTGGCTGCTGCCGCGGCTCGACAGCTTCCAGGCGGCACATCCCGAGATCGACGTGCATGTCTCAGCCTCGATGGAACTCACGGACTTCGTGAAAGACGGCGTCGACCTCGCCATCCGCTATGGCGCCGGGCGCTATTCCGATCTCGCGGTGGAACGTCTCCTGGCCGAAAGCGTGGTGCCTGTCTGCAGCCCGGAATTCCTGGAGCGCCAAGGGCCCTTCGCGGGGCCCGCCGATCTGGTGGAGGCAACGCTGCTCCATGACGACAGCCCGGACAATGACCCCTCCTGCCCCAACTGGGAAATGTGGCTGACAGCCGCCGGCGCAAGGCACATCGATGCGGCGAGAGGCCCACGCTTCAACCAGTCAAGTCTCGTGATCGAGGCCGCCGTGCTGGGCCGTGGCATTGCGCTCGCCAAGACGGCGCTGGCCGCGCGGGACCTGCGCCACGGCCGCCTGGTCCAGCCCTTCCGCTCCGCCATGAAGGTGGATTTCGCCTATTTCATCGTTGCCCCGCGCGCCAAGCTGAACCTGCCCAAGGTTTCATACTTCATCGACTGGCTGAGGAACGAGGCGAGCCGTGAAGAACAGCAGCTTGCAGTCGCCTGACATGGAGAGAACGAAGATGGACATCGGCACATCGATCAGGCGGCGGCTGCAGCGCGGCTGGACCCGCTTCGCTGACAGGATCTTCGGGGAAACCGCCGGAACCGAGCATGAGACATCGCGCGGCGAATTCACCAGCGCCTTCATCAGCGACAAGAGCCTCGCCGAATACCGCCTGCGCGAGGACAGGCGGCGCAACGCCTTCCGCGCGCCTGCCCCCTAAAGAATATCAGATCGTCCGTAGCAGCCGGTTGGCGTCATAGATCGCCGCATGGGTGTTGCGCGCGGCCACGGCGTCACCGATCCGGTAGAGCGCGAAACCGCCCTTGCGGGCATCCTGCGGCTTGCCGTTGATGAGCTTACGGTAATTGACCTCACCCTTGTTCAAGGACTGGGGCTTCAGCTCGAAGTAAAGGACATCCGCCGGCCGTGTTCCTTGGTTCACCACGATCTGGTCGTGAAGCTGCTCCTTGGAAATGCCGCCATAGTCGCTGCCGATGACGGCCAGCAGCTGGTTGCCGCTTCGCCGCACCGCCTCCAACAGATAGGTGACGGTGAATGTGACGTCGCGCTTCTGCAATTCGCGCATGTAGGGCACGAGGTTCATCGCCATCACCTCCGGCGCGAAGGCGCGGTCGCGCGTCATGATCTCGACCTTGCCCCCTGCCCTTGCGATCACTTCAGCCGCCTGCAGCCCGGGATGGTCACCCGCATCGTCATAGATCAGCACATTGCCGCCGGGCTTCACATCGCCGCTGATGATGTCCCAGGCGGAGACGACGAGGTCGTTACCCTCCTTCAGGATTTCCGTATGCGGCATGCCGCCGGTGGCCACGATCACCACATCCGGGCTTTCCGCCAGCACGTTCTCCCCCGTGGCCCATGTGTTGAAATGGAAACTCACGCCCTTGGCCTCGCACTGCGCCACACGCCAGTCGATGATGCCCATCATCTCGCGCCGCCGCGGGTTCTGTGCGGTCAGCAGCACCTGCCCGCCAGCCTTGGACGCGGCCTCGAAAACGGTCACCTGATGCCCGCGCTCGGCGGCAACGCGCGCCGCCTCGACCCCTGCCGGCCCCGCGCCGGCGATCACCACCTTCTTCCGCACCTTCGCCTTCGGGATGTCATGCGGCAGGCTTTCCTCGCGGCCCGTCGATGGGTTGTGAATGCACAGCGCCATGGCCCCCTGATAGATGCGATCCAAGCAATAATTGGCGCCGACACAGGGGCGGATGTCATGCTCGCGCTTTTCCATGATCTTGCGCATGATGTGCGGGTCCGCCATGTGCGCCCGTGTCATGCCGATCATGTCGACCTTGCCGGATTCGATCGCATAGCGCGCGGTGGCAACATCCTGGATGCGCGTGGCATGGAACACGGGGAATCGCGTCGCCGCGCGGACTTCGCCTGCGGCATTGAGATGCGGCGCGCTCGCCATGCCCATGATGGGGATGTGGTCGGTGAGGCCCGGATCGGTGTCGATATGGCCCTGCGTGACATTCAGGAAATCGATGAGCCCGCTGTTCTTCAGAACCTGCGAGATGCGGATCCCCTCTGCCTTGTCATAGCCCGCGGGCGAGAGCTCATCGGCCACATAGCGCACACCGAGGATAAAGTCCGGCCCCACGCGCTCGCGCACGGCCTTCAGCACATCGAGCGAGAAGCGCATGCGGTTCTCGAGCGGGCCGCCATATTCGTTGTCGAGGTGGTTGCTCATCGGCGACCAGAATTGGGACAACAGGTGCCCGAAGGATTCGAACTCGACGCCATCGACACCGGCCGCCTTCATGCGCTCCGCGGCATCGGCGAAATCGGAGGTGATGCGCTGGATGTCCCAGTCCTCGATCAGCTTCGGGAAGGCGCGGTGCGCGGGCTCGCGCGCATGGGTGGGCGCCACCACCGGCAGCCAGTCGGCCTTGTCCCAGCGCGTGCGGCGGCCCAGATGGGTGAGCTGGATCATCACCGCGGCGCCATGGTCATGGCATTCATCGACCATCAGCTTCATCCAGCGCACCACCTCGTCCTTGTAGGCGAGGATGTTGTTGAACACCGGCGGGCTGTCGGTTGAGACCGCGGCGGAGCCCGCCGTCATAGTCAGCGCGATTCCGGCCTTGGCCCGTTCCGCGTGATAGGCCCGGTAGCGCCCCTTCGGCATACCGTCCTCGGGGTAGGCGGGCTCATGCGAACTCGTCATCAGGCGGTTTCGCAAGGTCAGGTGCTTCAACCGGTAAGGTTGCAGCAGGGGATCGGTCGGCATGCGCGGCTCCAAATCACGTCCAGTGGACACGATCATTAGGAACCGGGTGGCATGATGTCAAAGCGGGCGCTAGCGGCCCGTCAGTATGGGCACCGTCATATGTTTCAGCATGTGGCGCGTGGCCCCGCCCAGGAGATACTCCGAGAACCAGGAGCGGCCATAGGCCCCCATCACTATCATGCCGCACCCCAGTTTCCCGGCGCGGCCCAGCAAATGCTCGCCCACCGAGGACGCACCCACGTCGGATTTCTCCTCGACGACCTCCGCCACATGCTGCCGCAGGTGATCGGCGATGCTGATGGCGGGTATGCGGCTGCCGGGGCGCAGCGGAAGCCTCACCTCTCCGGAACAGATGGTCACCTTCTTGGCGCGTTCGATGAACGGCAAGGCGCCATGCACCGCGGAGGCCGCCATCTGGCTGCCGTTCCATGCCAGCAGAACATGCTCGGGGCATGGCTGGAATTCCCCGCTCCGCGGCACGAGCAGCACGGGGCGGCCCGCACTCAGCGCGGATTCCTCGGCGGCGTCGAAACCCAGTTCGTCGCTCTCCGGCTGACGCTGCTCGATGATGGTGAGATCGTGAAGGCGCGCCGCCCAGGGCACGATCTCGCCTGCCGCACCTTCGGCGATGGAAAACACACCCTGCACGCCCGCTGACTCGCATGCTGCAAGGAATTTCTTCTCCAACTTGGCGGCGACGGCCTTGTCCTTCGCGAGCTGCTCGTCAATGGCACGGCCAGCCTGGCCAGGCAGGTTGCGCAGCATCACAACCTCGTGAAAGCTCACCAGCACGCGAAGCCTGGCGGAGAACTGCTTGGCTGTTCTCACCGCATAGTCGGCATGCGGGGACCATTCTTCGTGTGACTTCAGATGAACGAGAATCTCTCGCATGCTCAATTTTTTTCTCCTTGAATTGAGGTTATCGCGGCCTCACGCCCTGTAAACTTAACAAAAATTAACGACAGGACTGCTTACTAGCTTTCATGGCAGGCGCACCCTCTCCTCGCGAAATCACGGCGTGATCGCAACTTTCAGCACGCCATCCCGCTGGTGGGAGAACAGGTCATAGGCCTCCTCAATCTGGTCCAGCTTGAAGCGGTGCGTGACGAGCGGCTTCAGGTCGATGCGGCCCGAGGCGCAGACACTCATCAGCCGCCGCATGCGCTCCTTGCCACCGGGGCACAGCGTGGTGACGATCTTGTTGTCGCCGAGCCCCGCTGAGAAGGCGCTGAGCGGAATGGTGAGGTCGGTCGAATAGACGCCAAGGCTGGACAACGTTCCACCGGGCCTCAGGCAACGCAGTGCGCCCTCGAAGGTCGATTGCGCGCCCAGCGCCTCGACCGCGACGTCGACGCCGCGCCCATCGGTGATCTCCATGATCTGGGCGACGGGGTCTCCGTCATCGAAGTTCACCGTCCTGTCGCAGCCCATGCGGCGCGCGACGTCGAGCCGGGCCGGAACGCGGTCCACCCCGATGATGGTCGTGGCGCCCATGAGTTTCGCGCCTGCTACGGCGCAGAGCCCGATGGGACCCAGTGCAAACACCACCACCGTATCGCCGATGCGGATGCCGCCGCTCTCCGCGCCGGAAAACCCTGTGGACATGATGTCAGGGCACATCAGCACCTGCTCGTCGGTGAGGCCATCAGGGATCGGGCTCAGATTCGCCATGGCATCCGGCACCAGCACATATTCGGCCTGGCAGCCGTCCAGCGTATTGCCGAAGCGCCATCCGCCCATGGCCTTGAAGCCGTGCTTCGTGCCCGCCCCGTCCTGCGAATGGCAGCCGCAGAGACAGGCATAGGAGTGACCGGACGGCGTAATGGCGCCAGCAATCACCCGCTGGCCTTCCCGATAGCCTTGCACGGCGGAGCCGAGCTTCTCGATGACGCCCACCGGCTCGTGCCCGATGGTGAGCCCCTTGGCGACCGGGTATTCCCCTTTGAGAATATGAACATCAGTTCCGCAAATCGTCGTCGTGGTGATCCTCACCAGCGCATCCATGGGCCCAACATCGGGGACTTTCTTCTCCTCGAGAACGATCCGCCCCTTCTCCACGAAAACCGCAGCCTTCATCTTGCCGGCCATGCCCGCCTCCCTTCAGGAACACACGACCCTGCATCGCGCAATTGACGAGCAAGCGCCTTGATCTGGATCAGTCGGGGGCCGTCACAAAAGCTTTGCACAAATCAGGCGTAAGGGCCTCAGGCACATCAGGGCTGGGAAATGCTGACGATTCCGACCGCGCCACGGCACTACAGGGCGATCTTTATCTCCGACGTTCATTTGGGAACAAAACGGGCCCAGACCGGCGCACTGCTCGACTTCCTGAAGAACACCGAGTCCGACCAGCTCTATATCGTTGGCGATTTCATCGACAACTGGTCGCTGCGCAAGGCCTGGTTCTGGGACCAGATGCACAATGACGTCATCCAGAAGCTGCTCAGGAAGGCGCGCAAGGGCACCAAGCTCGTCTATATTCCCGGCAACCACGACGAAAACTTCCGGTATTTCCTGAACCTCCGCTTCGGCCGCGTGGCCGTGCTGGAGGAGACGGTGCATCTTGCCGCCAATGGCAAGCGCTACCTGGTGCTCCATGGCGACAAGTTCGATGGCGTCGTGCGCTTCGCACCCTGGCTCGCCAAGCTTGGCGACACGGCCTACGAGATCTCCATGCATCTCAACTCCTCTGTCAACGGAGTGAGGCGGATGTTCCGGCTGCCCTACTGGTCGCTCTCGGCCTTTCTCAAGAACCGCGTGAAGAAGGCGGTCGAGTTCATCTCCCATTTCGAGGATGCGGTGGTGCGCGAGGCGAAGGCGCGCAACTGCCAGGGCGTGATCTGCGGGCACATCCACACGCCGGATGACCGCATGATCGACGCCATCCACTATCTCAACGACGGCGACTGGGTGGAGAGCTGCACGGCGCTCGTCGAGCATGCCGACGGCCGCTTCGAGATCATCAACTGGCACACCGCAGTGCCCGAGCAGATCACGGAAGGACTCTATGCGCATTCTGATCGTGACGGACGCCTGGTCGCCGCAGGTTAACGGCGTCGTCCGAACCCTCAACGCCGTCATCGCCGAGCTCGAGGCCAAGGGCCATGACGTGCGGACGATCAATCCCACGGGCCGCCCCTCCTGGCCAATGCCGTTCTACCGCGAGATTTCGCTCACCGGCACCAGCCTCGCGGAGATGCGCGAGGAGATCGCCGCCATCGCGCCTGATGTCATCCACATCGCAACCGAAGGCCCCCTGGGCTGGACAGCGCGCCGCGTCTGCCTGCGCGAGGGTCTACGCTTCACCACGGGCTTTCACACCCGCTTTGCCGAATATGCCGCGGCGCGGCTGCCGCTCCCCGGAGTGCTCGGCCTTGGCTGGCGGATCCTGCGGTATTTCCACAAGCCGAGCCAGGCGGTGATGGTGCCGACGCGCTCGATCGGCGATGAACTCAACAGGCGCAACTTTTCAAATGTAAAGATCTGGACGCGCGGTGTGGACCGGCGCCTGTTCAGTCCCTATCCGCGCGATCATCTGGACCTGCCCCGCCCCATCGTCCTCTATGCCGGACGCCTCGCGGTGGAGAAGGGCATAGACGACTTCATCGCCCTCAAGGTCAAGGGCAGCAAGGTGCTGGTGGGCGACGGGCCGGAGCGCGAGCGCCTGCAGAAGCTTGCGCCGGAGGCGCACTTCCTCGGTTTCCGCCACGGTGAGGATTACGCCCGCACCCTCGCTGCCGCCGATGTCATGGTGTTCCCGAGCCGGACCGACACCTTCGGCCTGGTCATGCTTGAGGCCATGGCCTGCGGAACGCCGGTTGCGGCCTACAACGCGCCGAGCCCGCTCGACGTCGTGGAGGACGGCGTGACGGGCGCCATCACCCCCACACTGGAGGAGGCCGTGGCGAGGGCCTCCATGCTTGACCGGCAGGGTGTCCACGAAGGCTCGATGACGTACAGTTGGCGGACCTGTGCCGACATGTTCGAATCCTGGCTCGTGCCCTGCGGCCCGCTCAGCCCGCGCCGGAGCGCGCCTGGAATAGCTATTCTGCCGTCACGCTGAGGACTGTCATCTTTCTGCAACGTAGCCGTCATCCTGCTGTTGTTCGCTCAGCGCATCAGGTGATGAGAAACAGGTGTGCCACATGCTCAGGATTGAAGATCTCGGAAAGCGGTTCGGCGGCAACGCGGCGCTCGCGGGCGTGTCGGCGGAGATCGCGGATGGCTCCTTCGTCGGCGTGATCGGCCGTTCAGGGGCTGGCAAGTCGACCCTGCTCCGCTGCATCAACCGCCTCGTCGATCCGTCCGAAGGCCGGATCATGTTCGACGGCAAGACCATCACCAGCCTGAGGGGCCAGGCGCTGCGTGACTGGCGCTCCTCCTGCGGCATGATTTTCCAGCAGTTCAACCTTGCTGGCCGCCTCGACGTGCTCACCAATGTCATGATGGGCCGCATCAATTCGATCGCGCTTCTGCCTGCCCTGCTCAAGGCCTGGCCCGAAGCCGAAAAGCTTCGCGCGCTGGCCGCACTCGAGCAGCTCGACCTCGGCAGCTTTGCCGCGCAGCGGGCGGAGAGCCTGTCCGGTGGCCAGCAGCAGCGGGTGGCGATCGCCCGCACGCTGGTGCAGAACCCGCGCCTCATCCTGGCGGATGAACCCGTCGCCTCGCTCGATCCGCGCAACACCCGGATCGTGATGGACGCGCTGCGTGACCTCAACCGCGGACGGGGAATCACCGTGCTGTGCAATCTCCACTCGCTGGATCTGGCGCGCAGCTATTGCGGCCGCCTGATCGGCATGCGGGAAGGCCGCGTGGTGTTCGACGGCCCGCCGGAGGACCTGACGGATGCCGCGGTGATCGACCTCTACGGCCTCGAAGCGAATGACGTGCTGGACACCGCGGAGGCGACAGCACGCCACCTCAAGGACGTCAGCGCGCTCCCCAGCGCGGCCTGACTTCTGCCTCCAAACCAACGACCATCTGAAAAAACAGGAGCCACTCCCATGTTCACGCGTCGATCCTTCCTCCAAGCCGCCGCCGGCCTCGCCGCGCTGTCGGTGACCACCACTGCAGCGCTTGCCGACTGGAAGGCACAGTACCCCGAGCTGATCATGGCCGCCGTTCCGGATGAGAACGCGACCGGCATCGAGAAGCGCTACGAGCCCTTCATCCAGTATCTCTCGAAGCAGCTCGGCATTCCCGTCAAGCTCCGCATCGCCAATGACTATGCGGCGGTCATCGAAGGCCAGATCGCCGGCAACATCCACATCGCCCAGTACGGCCCCGCCGCCTATGCCCGCGCCTACATGAACGGCGCGAAGATCGAGCCCTTCGGCATGCAGGTCAACAAGGACGGCACCAAGGGCTATTACTCCGTTCTCTGGGTCAAGAAGGACTCGCCCTATCAGAAGCTCGAGGACCTCAAGGGCAAGAACCTGGGCCTCGTCGATCCGAACTCCGCCTCCGGCAACAACGTTCCACGCTTCGCCATGAACAAGATGGGCATCAAGCCGGAAGACTACTTCGCCAATGTCGTCTACACCGGCAGCCACGAGAATGCGATCATCGCCCTGCAGCAGGGCCAGGTGGACGGCGCCTTCAACTGGTGGAACGATGACAATGAATCGATGCTCCGCCGCATGGAGCGCAAGAACATGGCGAAGTACGACGACTTCCGCATGATCTTCAAGTCCGACCAGATCGTGAACTCGCCGGTCGCCATGCTTTCCACACTTCCCGACGACCTCAAGGCCCTGATCAAGGACGCCTTCTTCAATGTCGAGAAGAACGACCCCGAGGCCTTCCGCGTGCTGACGGATGGCGAAGCCCAGGTCTGGGCGCCGACCTCACATGCTGACTACGAGGTGATGGTCGAACTCAACACCTTCGTCGACACGCTCCGCAAGCAGTAACCTATCGGAGGGGCCCGCGCCGTGCGCGGGCCCCTTGCCGTTCGAGGGCCCAGGCATGACCGCATCCGCCACCACCTCCGCGCGTCCCTCGATCGATGCCCTTGCGGCCGCCTATGCGGCGGACATTGCCCGCAAGCGCAAGCAGTTCTTCGTCTTTGCCGGCTTGACAGTGCTTCTGGTGCTCGTGGCGGGCTGGCTCGCGGAAGTGGACCTCGGCCTGTTCTTCGCCAACATCCACAAGTTCCCGAACTACATCGGGCGCATCTTCATTCTCGATTCGGGGTCGCTTGCCGGAAGCCTCGTCATCTTCGACATACCCGGCTGGTTCTGGGGCCTCGGCAAATGGCTGAAGCTCCTTGCCGACACACTCCTCATTGCCTATGTCGCGACGATTTTGGGCGCGCTGTTCGGCTTCCTGCTATGCTTCCTCGCTGCGGGAAATCTTGGCGTCTCAACGCCCATCCGCTTCGCCGTGCGCCGTTTCCTCGAATTCTGCCGCACCGTGCCGGAACTCGTGTTCGCGCTGGTCTTCGTCATTGCCTTCGGGCTGGGGCCCATCGCGGGCGTTCTGGCCATCATCGTCCACACCTCGGGCGCGCTGGGCAAGCTCTTCTACGAGGTGCTGGAGAACATCGACCAGAAGCCGGTGGAAGGCCTCATCGCCAGCGGTGCATCCTGGACCAAGACGATGCGCTTCGCCGTTCTGCCGCAGGTCCTTCCCAACTTCGTGAGCTACGCGCTGCTACGCTTCGAGATCAACGTGCGCGGCGCATCCGTCATGGGCTTCGTCGGCGCCGGCGGCATCGGCCAGGACCTGATCGAGGCGATCCGCAAATTCTACTATCCGGATGTCTCCGCGATCCTGATCCTCATCATCATCACCGTGGCGCTTATCGATCTCATCACGGAGCGTGTGCGCCGGCGCTTCATCTCGGAGGCGCACTGAAATGGCCACCTCTCCCGCGACAACATCGCTGGCCTTGCGCGGCTGGCTCCTGACTTTCGCGGCCATTGCCCTGCTCGTCTTCGGGCTGTGGCATCTGGGCTTCTCCTTCACCAAGTTCCTGGCCGGGCTTGGAAGCCTCGGCAATTTCGTCGTCCTGATGTTCCCGCCCGATTATGGCGATACCGCGAGCCTGATGCGCTACGTCCGCGCGCTGGGCGAGACGGTGGCGATCGCGCTGCTCGGCACCATGCTGGCCGCCATCATCGCCTTCCCGTTGAGCCTCATTGTGGCGCGCAACACCACGGTCTCGCAGATCCTGCGCTTCTTCGCCCGGCGCAGCTTCGACACGCTGCGCGGTGTGGATACGCTGGTCTGGGCGCTGATCTGGGTGAATGTGGTGGGGCTCGGCCCTTTCGCGGGCGTGCTCGCCATCGCCATCTCGGACATCGGCTCCTTCGGCAAACTGTTCTCGGAGGCCATCGAGGCGTCTGACAAGCGGCCGGTCGAGGGCGTCGTGGCATCGGGAGGCTCGCGCCTGCACGCCATCCGCTTCGGCATCCTGCCGCAGGTGGCGCCGGTGCTGATCAGCCAGTATCTCTACTATTTCGAATCGAACACCCGCTCGGCCACCATCATCGGCATCGTCGGCGCGGGCGGCATCGGCCTTCAGCTCACCGAGCAGATCCGCACGCTGGAGTGGCAGACGGTGTGTTTCATCATCATCATGATCCTGGTGACCGTGTCGGTGATCGACATGATCTCCTCCCGGCTGCGTATGGCAATCGCGGGGCCCGTGGCCTACAGGGCCTAGGCGCTGCGGTAGACCGCCCGCCCGGCGGAGACCGTAGCCACCGGCCGCGTGCCATGTTCCGGCAGTATCACCAGATCGGCACGCTGGCCCTCGGCGATCACGCCCCGGTCATGCAGCCCGCAAGCCTCCGCCGGACCCGAACTGATGAGCTTGATCCCCTCTTCCAGGCCGAGGCTGCCCTTGCCATCCAAAGCCAGAGCCGCCTGCAGCATGGCGGGATAATAGTAGTCCGACGCCAACACAGTGCACTTGGCCTCGCGGACCGCGTCTTCCGCGCCAATGGCGCCATTATGGCTTCCGCCCCGCACAACATTGGGTGCGCCCAGCACGATCGCATCGCCCGCATCCGCTGCGGCGTGCAGGGTTTCACGGTTCATGGGAAACTCCGCGATCGTGACGCCCATGGCACGGAAGGCCGCGCGCAGCTCCGGCGTGGTGTCATCATGCGAGAGCATCGGAACGCCATGCGCCGCGGCGGCGGCAGCCATTGCGCGGACCGCCCCCGGCACCTCATGCTCCCGTTCCCCGGCCTCGTTCAGGAGGCGCAAGTAAGTGGCCCCATCCACCATCGCCCGCTCGGCGGAGCTCTTGATCTTGCTGTCGGAGCGCGTTCCGCGAAGCGTCGGCGTGGTGTGGTCATTGAAGGCCAGCAACGGCTTTTTCTCACGCGCAAAGAGCGCCTGCACATCCCCCATGCCATCCAGCGCGAAGGTCTCCCAGCGCACATGCACACGGTGATCGATGAGGAACTGGTCCTTGAGCGCGTCGAGCACGGCGATGATCTTCATGGCCTCGCCCAGGCTCCGCAGACCCGGCTCCCAGGACACGGTGATGCCGTGATAGGCGGTTGTGATGCCGTTGGCGGCAAGCTGCCTGTCGGTCTCGAGCATTGCGATGTCGAGCGGAAAGGGGGTCTTCGGGCGCGGCAGGATCTGGCGTTCGAACGCATCGCCATGGATGTCGACAAGGCCCGGAAGCACGAGGCAGCCTTCGGCATCAAGCGTGCGCCCTTCCGCCGTGCCATGAGGGCGCAGGCCGGCGATGCGGCCATCATGACAAACAACGTCGGCGGGCACCAATCCCTCACCCGGCAAGAGGCAGAGCCCGCCGCGGATCACCAATTCGTCCCCAAGCCCTGCATCGAACATCATCGCTCAGTCTCCATTGTCCACAGAGAGGTCGCCGATCTTCATGACAGTGTCATGAAACGCGCCGAGGCTTTCTTCGCAACAACAGGGAGCAATGATTATGAAGCTTAAGACGTGGTTGGCTGGCGTTGCGCTGGCCTTTGGCTTTTTCACCACCCAGGCCAGTGCGGCTGAAACCATCCGCTTTGCCGTCACCGACGTCGAGGGCATGGAGCAGCTTCAGCGTGAGTATGGCGGCTTCGTCACCGAGTTTGAGAGCCTCACCGGCTACAAGGTCGAATTCACGCCGGTCAGCAACCGCACGGCGGCTGTCGAGGCAATGCGCGCCGAGCAGGTCGATTTCGTGCTGACCGGCCCCGCCGAATACGTGATCTTCGCGAAACTCACCGATGCTAAGCCGGTCGTCGGCTGGCACCGCCCGGATTACTTCTCGCAGGTCGTCGTGATGGCGGAAGGCGAGATCAAGACGATTGCCGACCTCAAGGGCAAGAAGGTCGCTTTCGGCGAGGTGGGCTCCACCTCCCAGCAGCTCGGGCCCGCACAGGTGCTGGCCGATGCCGGTCTCAAGTACAATGTCGACTACACGGCCGAGATCATCAAGCGCAACGTGGCGGTCGAGGCCATGATCCGTGGTGACGTGCAGGCCGTTGGCATGAATCTCACGCATCTCCGCTCGGTGCGCGAGAAGTTCCCGGGCCAGAAGTTCGCCGTTGTGGGCCGCGGCCCCGATCTGCCCAATGACATCCTGATCGCCGCGTCCTATGTGAAGCCCGAAGTGGTCGAGACCGTGCGCAAGGCCTTCCTTGAGAAGGGCGATCAGATCATGAGCGGTGTGCTCACGGGCGAGGACACCCGGAAGTATGAGGGCGGCTACTTCGTCGCCACGGTCAACGACAAGGACTATGACAAGGTCCGCCTGATGTACGCCACCATCGGCGTGCCGGAATTCTCCAAGTTCCTTGGTGAGTAAGTGAACGTCGCGTTCCCAGTGATTACGGCGGCGGAGGCTCAGGCCCCCGCCGCCATCTCCATGACCGGGCTCCAGAAGTCCTTTTCCCCTGGCAGGCCGGTGTTCTCCGGCATCACGCTGGACATCGCCCCCAACACCATCGTGGCGCTGATTGGCGCCAACGGCGCGGGCAAGTCCACGCTTCTCCGCTGCATTCCGCGCCTTATCGAGCCTGACACCGGCGCCATTCGCGTGCTGGGTTCGGATGTGATGGGGCCGCGCCGCGTGCTCGCCGGCCTCAGGCGCCGTATTGGCTTCGTCTTCCAGAAGCACAATCTCGTGGGCAGGCTTTCAGCCCTCACCAATGTCGTTCACGGAGCCCAGGCGAGGAACCTCGGTTCGCGCGCCTGGCTGCAGTCGCTCGCCCCGCGGGCGATCCGCGAGGAGGCGATGCATTGCCTCGGCCGCGTCGGCCTCGCCGCCATGGCGGGCCAGCGCGCGGACCAGCTCTCCGGCGGCCAGTCGCAGCGCGTCGCCATCGCGCGCGCCTTGATGCAGCGCCCGGATATCGTCCTGGCCGACGAACCCGCCGCGAGCCTTGACCCGCAGGCGGGCGATGAAGTCATGCAGCTCTTCGTGTCTCTGATGCGGCAGGAAGCGAAGACGGTGGTCTTCACCTCGCACAATCTCTCGCACGCCCTGTCCTTCGCCGACCGGGTGATCGCGATTGGCGGCGGCAAGATCGTGCTCGATTCTCCCTCGTCCCAGCTCAAGGAAAGCGAACTCCGTGACCTTTATGCGTGATCACGCGCTGCCGCCCCGCCTGACGCGCCCCTCGCCGCTCACCTTCGTGCTGGGCCTCGCCGCCGTCGCCTTCGTGATCGCCAGCTTCACGGCGAGCGGCATCGCGCCCGACAAGCTCTCGCGCGGCATTCCAGCCCTGGGGCGGTTGGTGGAGCAGATGTTCCCTCCCTCCGTGGAACGGCTCGAAGCCGTGCTGTGGTCGCTGCTCCAGACCTTTCAGATGGCGGTGGCAGGCACAGTGCTGGGGCTGATCTTCAGCCTGCCGCTGGCGATCCTCGCGGCCCCAAGCCTGTCGCCCCATCCTGCCATCGTCTGGATCGTGCGTGGCATCGTTGCATTCTTCCGCACCGTGCCTGACCTCGTGTGGGCCATTGTCTTCGTCATCGCCGTTGGCCTCGGCCTCGCGGCGGGCGTACTGGCGCTGATGGTGGACACCATCGGCTTCGCGGCGCGCTTCTTCGCCGAGGCGATGGAGGAAACCGACAAGGGCCCACGCGAGGCGCTGACTGCCATGGGCGCCAAGCGCAGCGGCATCATCTTCTCCTCCGTCATTCCGCAGGCGCTGCCCTCGATGATCAACACCTCGCTCTTCTCGCTGGAGAAGGCAACGCGCGGTTCCGTCGTTCTGGGCCTCGTTGGCGCCGGCGGAATCGGGATCGAGCTGAAGGTCTCGCTAGAGTTGTTCGACTATGACCAGGCCGCGACCATCATCATCGCGATCTTCCTGCTGGTGCTGGCTGTCGAGCGCGCCTCGACCTTCATCCGCAACCGGATTCTGTAGAATCGCGCAGAACCTTTCGACGGCGCGCTCAAGCGGGCCGTCATTCGTGATGCGCACCAGCCTGATCCCCTTCGGATACTCCGCCACCTGGCGCGACACACGCCGCAGCGCTTCATCTGGCGTCTCACGCCCGCGGGCCACGATGCGCGAGACGAGGACATCGGCGGGCGCGGTGATCTCCACCACCGTCACCGGACCGAAGGCTTCCAGCGCATCGCCGATCACCTCGCGCGAGCAATTCACCGCCACCACGGCTCCCGCCGCAAGGTCGCCCTCGATCGAACGGCCAATGCCATAGAAATTGCCATGCGCGCGCCACCACAGCGAGAAGGCGTCATCGGCAACGGCGATGGCGAACTCCATCTCGGTCAGCGAGACATGGTCTTCCGCCGCCGCATTGCCGAGCCTCGTCACGAAGCGGCGGGGAAACACCACGTTCCTGTTGCCGCGGAAGCGTTCCCTGGCGCGATTCAGCACGCTGTCCTTGCCCGCTCCGCTGGGGCCGACGACGAGTACGAGATGCCCTGCCATCACATGACCCTCACGCCTTCGCGCCACACCCGGCGCACAGTTGGAATGCCGTCCGCCAGCCTCACCTGCACCAGGTCGGCGCGGCGGTGCGGGGCGATGGCGCCGCGGTCATCAAGTCCCGCAGCCTGTGCGGGGTTGAGGGTGATGGTCCGCATGGCCATGGCCAGCCCCATGCCGGGCACCGTGCCAGCCAGCCGGAACACGGCGGGCAGCAGGCTCGATGGCACATAGTCCGACGACAGCACGTCGAGATGCCCGCTCGCCGCCACATCCACCGCCGAAATGTTTCCGGAGTGCGACTTGCCGCGCACCACATTGGGCGCGCCCATCAATACGGCAAGCCCGTTGCGGTGGGCGGCCCTCGCCGCCTCCCCCGTCGTCGGAAATTCGGCGATCGAAACGCCATCGGCGACCGCCTCTTCAACATGGGCTTCGGTGGCGTCGTCATGGCTTGCGAGCTTCACGCCCAGGCGCCTCGCGAGCTCCAGAATGGCGAGCTTGTTGGCGGCGGCATGCTTTGCCTGCAACTCCTGACGTTCCGCGATGTAGCGGTCCATCTGCTCGCGGGGCACCAGTTTCTTGCCAATGTAGTATTCGCGGAACTTCTCGATGGAAACGAACTGCCTGGCGCCCGGCGTGTGGTCCATGATGGACATGAGATGCAAGGGTCCGGCCTCCGCCGTCATCACGGCCGATTGCGCCGTGTCCGCGCAGGGGAGCTCGCAGCGCAGATGGATGAAGTGCTCCGCGCGCAGGCGCCCCATGCGCTGCGCTTCGGAGATCGCCCGCGACAGCGCCTTGGCATGTTCCGCCGAAAGATCGCCGGGATCGAATGTGCCGGCCCGCAGCGCATCGAAAACCGTGGTGATGCCTGCCGCCGCGATCTGCGCATCATGCGCCATCACCGCGGGAATGGGGGGCCACGCCACGCCGGGCCTTGGGTGATAATGGCTTTCGAGATGGTCGGTATGTAACTCGACCAGGCCGGGGATGAGGAAGTCTCCCTCAAGGTCCTCCGCCGGGGAGGATGTCACCGCGCCATCCAGGATTTCGAGGATGCGCCCATCCTTGACGACGACAGTCCCGTCCACCACCTCGTCCGGAAGAACGACGCGCGCATGGGTGAAGATGGTCTGGCTCATGCCGCGGCCTCGTCTGTTGAAAGGGTGAAGGGGAGATGGCGGAGAGCAAGCAAGGGCGCGCCGGGCTCCGGCTCCTGGAAAAGGGTGAGGCCGCCAATCATCACCGGCTCGGCCAGCGCCTCGGCGAAATGCGCCTGCGCAGCGCCGAAGATGCGGTCCAATGCGCCGGGGTCCAACCGCTCCGTCAGTGTCATGTGGAAGCGGAAGTCCTCGAACACGTAAGGGTAGCCCCATTGCTGCAGATAGACGTCCTGCCGCGCCGTCAGCGGGGCCTTGCGGCGGCGCGCGAGTTCCTCCTCCTCCGGGGGCTGGCGGAATCCGTCAAGATCCCGCACGGCGCGCGCCGCGAGTTCGTCG
>JBEILC010000021.1:0-24488 GCA_040379425.1 Hyphomicrobiales bacterium | reverse complement strand
CGGCAACGGGCTTCTTTGCCTCGGCGGCCGGCTTCGGCGCTGCAGCGGGCTTCGGGGCGGCTGTCTTGGGGGTCGCGGCCTTGGCGGCCGCCTTGGCCTTCGGCTTGGCGGCCACGGGCTTGGCCGCGGCGACTGGCTTTGAAACCTTCTTGGGGGCCGGCTTGGTCTTGGTCTTGGCCGCGGGCTTCTTTGCCGCTGCGGTCTTCGTCTTGGCTTTCGTCATTTCTGTCCTTCGCCCTTTGCCCAAATCCTGTTCGTGACGTATGCACCCCGTGGAGCAACGGGCGGGGCCTTTACGCACCGGCAGGCGCGCAATTTGCCTCTTCGTCCGCTTTCCCGTATCCGGCGCCGCCTCATGTCCACCGGAAGGGTGCCCTCGGGCCCCGTTCACGTGCCGTGGATGTCCGGCTGCACGCGTGAAAAATCCGAGCATTGCGGCCCGGATGTCGTCGTCCCTGTCGGTTTACATACTCATCGTGGCCTAAATACCACAAGTTTAAGCATTTTTAAAGTCCAGGACGTCCGTGTACGGCGGAATCTTGCGCCGCACACGGATTAATCCTTGGAAAAAGGTTAACCGCCATGCGTCCCTGCATGCAGGGGGCTGCAGGAAAGGCATGGGAGTGTCAGAAATGGGAGGGGCTCAGTCACCTTCGCCGGGATTGGGGGAGAAGTACTTCTCGAGCTTGCCCTCCACCCCGTCGAACTCCTTGGCGTCGGCCGGGGGTTCCCTCTTTGTCGTGATGTTCGGCCACTGGGTGGCATATTCCGTGTTGAGCTTGAGCCAGGCCTCGAGGCCGGGCTCGGTATCGGGCTTGATGGCGTCTGCCGGGCATTCGGGTTCGCAGACGCCGCAGTCGATGCACTCGTCAGGATGGATCACCAGCATGTTCTCACCCTCGTAGAAGCAGTCCACGGGGCAGACTTCCACGCAATCCATGTACTTGCACTTGATGCAATTGTCGGTGACGATATAGGTCATCAGGCTCAACCGTTCTTTAAACCGAACGGTTCTCTAGCAAGTTCCGGCCCGGCTTGCACCATTTTTTACGGCGTTCCGCCCTCCGTGGCGGACATGCCGGCCGCGCTGTAGAGGCCGAGCGCATGTTCCGCCGTCCCCCGCCGCTCCGCGAAGCCGGTGATGCGCAGGACCCTGACGCGGCTGTTGAGCACAATGGTCAGCACATCGCCCGCCTTTAACCCATGCCCGGGCTTCCATGTCTTCTGGCCATTGATGCGCACATGGCCCTGCTCGACCAGTTGGGCGGCTGACTCCCGCGTCTTCACCACCCGGGCGGTCCACAGCCATTTGTCGAGGCGCTGGCGCGGTGCGCTGGCTTCACTTGGTGGCAAGCTTTGCCTTCAGCGCCCCCAGCACGGCGAAGGGCGAATCGGGGTCCACGGGCTTCTCGGGGCGGGGCTTGCGTTCCTCCATGGCAGGCTTGCGGTCATCCCGGCGGGGTGGCCTTCGGTCCTGGCGGCCCTCGGCCTCCTCGCGCCGGTCCTCGCGGTGGGGGCGCTTGCCGTGGCGCGGCGGGCGGACCTCCCGGCGCTCGCCCTCGGGCTTCTCGCCCGCTTCGCCCTTCGCAGCAGCCTCGCGGCGCTGGGGGGGCTGGCGGTTCGGCTCGCGCTGGCGTTCCGGACGGTGGCGGAAGGGGCCTGTGTCCTTGGGCCACCAGATCTCGACTTCGATTTCCTCCTCGGCCACGGGCTCCGCGGCGGCCTCGGCCGCAGGCGTCGCCGGGGCGGGCGGCACCTCGTCGGGCTGGGGCGGCAGTTCCGGCGGGGTTGCCGGCTCCGCGGGCGGTTCGGCTGGTGGTGGGGTCACGGGCTCGGCGGGCGCGGGGGCCTCCTGCGGGGCACGGGCTGGAACCTCGCTGGGACTGTTCCCCGGAAGCTCCTGCGGGGTGCCCGGCTGGGCGGCGGCCACCGGGCGCTTCACCTTCTTCTTCTGCATGCGGTAGTCGAGGCTGCGGAGAATGCCGAGGAAGTCCTCGCCCGAGCAGCCGACGAGCGACATCATGTCAGGCACCACGGTAAAGCCGCCACCCTCAACGGAGCCCGCCGGGCGCTGCTCCTCGGGGAAGCGCGGACGCCAGAACACCCGCTCGCGGATCAGGTCGGCGAGCCGTTCCAGCATGTCAATGCGCACGACCCGCGAGCCGCAGATGCGGTAGCCGCAAACGCCATAAAAGCCCTTGGGCGTGGAGCGGTCGAAACTGGCTGACGTCAGCCCCTGGCCCGGCGGCTGGGGCAGGGCGGCGGGGTCGGCCTTGCCTTCCTTCTGCAGGTTCAGCGCCCAGAGCAGCAGGCGGAGTTCGGTTGGCGCGGGCTTCAGAAGCGCCGGGACATAGACATTGAAGGCGCCGAACCGTGCGCCGAGTGCGCGGAGCTTGGCGCGGTCTTCCTGCGAAAGGGCCTTCACCTCTTCCGTCACCGTGTCGCGCGGGAGAACGCCCAGGGTCTCGACCAGGCGGAAGGCAATACCACGCGAGATACCCTCAAGGCCTTCGCCCTCCTCAAGCTTGACGAGGGGCTCGAGCGTTGCGGCGATGTGGCGGTCCAGGAATTTCTGCAGCCGCGCCTGCACTTCTTCGCGCTCGCTGCCCGAAAGCTGGTCGCCTGCGATGACGGTGGCCCTGGGCTTCAGGAGCGAGCTGCCTGCCTCGAGCCGGCCGACCGGCGCATGGTTCCAGATGATCTGACCGTCGCGGGTGAGCTTCAGCGCAGTATCGGCCGATGCCGCCACCGCCTTGGCGCTGGCCCCGATCTCGGCCGCGACCGCGGACATGGCGGCGGCCTTCAGCGCCCGGGCCTCGGCCCCTTCCGTGGCGCCGTCCGGCACGAACAGGAAACCCCTGATCCGGCCAATGTACTCGCCTTCCACGTGGATGGCGCCATCTTCCTCAACAGTCGACATCAATTCTTCCTTCTGGGCCAGGCGCTTCATCAGCACGCTGGTTCGGCGGTCGATAAAACGCTGTGTCAGCCGCTCATGCAAGGCATCCGACAACTTGTCCTCTATCTCTCTCGCATAAGATTGCCAATAGAGTGGCGCTTTGAGCCAATCCGGCCGGTTGGCGACAAAAGTCCAGGTCCGGATGTGGCTGATGCGGTTGGACAGCGTGTCGAGGTCGCCTTGCGTGTTCTCGCAATGCTTCAACTGGCGGACGAACCAGTCTTCCTCGATGAAGCCGCCGCCGGTCTGCAGGAACTGGTAGATGCGTGACACGATCGAGGCATGCTCGGCGTTCGAAATGTTGCGGTAATCGGGGATCTGGCAGACCTCCCAGAGCCGCTCGACGTCCTTGCCGCTCTTCGTCAGGTCGCGGCTGGCGGGCTCGCGGGCGAGCGCCTCGAGCGCCAGCACATCGGCATTGGGCTGGGCCCTGGTCAGGCCCTGGAGCTGCGGCAGCTGGTTCAGGGATTGCTTGAGGCGTTCCAGCGAGGAAAAATCCAGCTCGCGGTTGCGCCATTGCAACATCCGCACATTATCGAATGTATGGCTTTCGAGCCGCTGCACGGTCTCGTCGTCGAAGGGGCCGGCCTCGCCGGTGACGCCGAAGGTGCCGTCATTCATGTAGCGCCCGGCGCGGCCCGCCACCTGGCCCAGTTCCGAGGGGTTGAGGTGGCGGTACTGGAAACCGTCGAACTTGCGGGTCGAGGCGAAGGCCACATGGTCCACATCCATGTTGAGGCCCATGCCGATGGCGTCGGTCGCCACGATGTAGTCGACGTCGCCTGACTGGTAGAGGGCCACCTGTGCATTGCGGGTGCGCGGAGAGAGCGCGCCCAGCACCACCGCAGCACCGCCGCGCTGGCGGCGGATCAATTCCGCCGTGGCGTAGACCATGTCAGCCGAAAAGGCGACGATGGCGCTCCGCCGGGGAAGCCTGGTGATCTTCTTCTGCCCCGCATAGAGCAGCTGGGAGAAGCGCGGGCGTGACACGAAAGTGGTTCCGGGCAGCAGTTTCTCCAGAATGGGCCGCATGGTGGCTGCGCCCAGCAGCATGGTCTCGTCGCGGCCCCGGCGGTGGAGCACCCGGTCGGTGAAGATGTGGCCGCGCTCGAAATCGGCACAGAGTTGCACCTCGTCGATGGCGAGGAAGGGCACGTCGACGTCTGAGGGCATGGCCTCGACCGTGCATACCCAGTAGCGCGCCTGGGCGGGGATGATCTTTTCCTCCCCCGTCACGAGTGCCACCGCGGCATCACCCGCGCGCAGCCTCACCCGGTCATAGATTTCGCGGGCAAGCAGCCGCAGCGGCAGGCCGATCATGCCGCCGCCATGGCCCAGCATGCGTTCCACCGCCAGGTGAGTCTTGCCTGTGTTGGTGGGGCCCAGCACGGCGGTCACGGTCTTGGGAGAGGGCATGCAGGGCGGCTTTGAAAAAACAAGGAGACTCGTCACTTGGGGCGCATGTCCAGGCAGGTCAAGGCTTTTTGCCCCGTTCTGAACGGCCGCGTTAAGCAATGGATTCAAAGCAGAACGAAGCTGGCCCGAATCGCTCTCCTTGGGCGATTCCATCTTTGTTCCCGAGTGTTTAGGCAATCTGGCGCGCTCACATCGCCCTCGCCATGCCGCTGCAAGGGGCCGCCCGCCAGGGGAATTCTTTACGCGGCACCGCTTGTGGTTGACGAAGCCTTACGCTCAACGGGCCCGCGTCAGGGCCTGCTTTAATGAAGTGGACCATCTCCGGAACGGAGCGTGGCCGAATCGCTGAGCGGCCGCTTTTCCCGCTTTGTTCTTGCAACATCTTGTGGGCGTCCAGGTCTCGCCTACTAGAAACCCAGCGCAGCAGGGCTTGGACTCTGATCCTTGGGGTGGTTGCGTTAACCGCACTGTGCCAGGCCGGCACAGGCCTGATCGAGCGTCTCCTGCGGGAAATCAGCCCCGGGCGGCTTGACCCGAAGGGCCGCTGCCACTATAGACCCCGCATCCGAACCGGAGGCATCCTGCCGTCCGGCGACAAATCTTATTGTGGAGTTTCGCCCATGGCCCGCCGTTGTGAATTGACGGGAAAAAATGCGCTGGTTGGCAACAAGGTCAGTCATGCCAACAACAAGACCAAGACCCGCTTCATGCCGAACCTCTGCGACGTGAGCCTGATGAGCGATGCGATGGGCCTCACCTATCGCCTCCGCGTGTCGGCCATCGCGCTGAAGTCGGTGGAGCATGTGGGTGGTCTCGATGCCTTCCTCCTGAAGGCCGACAATGACAAGCTCTCGGAGAAGGCGCTGCGCCTCAAGCGTTCCATCGCCAAGAAGCTCGAAGCCGCCAAGGCCGCCTGATCGCGCCACCGGCCCGGATTTCAAAAGCCGCTCCGAATGGGGCGGCTTTTGCTTTATGTGTTGCCGCATGACCGATGACGGCCCGATGAAGCCCAGTGCACCTCAGGCGCCCCGCGATGGCAGCCCCCGCGTCCATGGCTCGGCGCAATTGCGCAACGCCGTGCTCGGGCGTTTCACCGCGGTGAAGGAGCGGGTGCAGTTTCTCGACTCGACGCTCGGCGACTATTCCTACATCGAGCGAGATGGCGAGGCGATCTACGCAACGATCGGCAAGTTCTGTGCGATTGCCGCCCACTCCCGCATCAATGCGCTGAACCATCCCATGGAGCGCATCAGCCAGCACAAGATCACCTACCGCCCCAACGAGTATTTCGCCAACGCCAAGCTCGACAAGGCGTTCCGTGAGAAGCGCATGTCGAAGCGCGTCAAGATCGGCCATGATGTGTGGATCGGCCATGGTGCGATCATCCTGCCGGGGATCAGAATCGGGGACGGCGCGGTCATCAGTGCGGGTGCGGTGGTGACGAAGGATGTCGCGCCCCACGCCATCGTCGCGGGCGTTCCGGCACGCTTCCTCAAATGGCGTTTTCCCCCTGAAATCAGTGAACGGATCATCGCGCTCGCCTGGTGGGACTGGGAGCATGAGCGGCTAGGCGCTGTGGTCGACGACATGCGCAAGCTTTCGGCGTTAGAGTTCCTCACGAAATACCAGGGTTGACACTGGACCCCCTCATCGCCGGTAGGCGAATTGCAGGATGATGTTGCTCTGGACGGCGGTGAGGAAATTGTCGTCCGACATCAGCGTCAGGCGTGTCTCGCCCTCACGCTCGCACAGCGCCATCGCCTCCATGTTGTCGATGATGTAGAGAGGGGACCTTGCCTCCAGGAGAAGCTCCGGCTCGAGCGGCCGGCCTTGTGCGATATCGGCAATCGCGAAGCGCCTGATCGCCATGCCGGGAAGCGTGCCGGCGGAGAAGCGCCGCTCCAGCGTCAGCACGCTGTCACCGTCGACTGCGAGGTCGGTCACCCGGTAGTCGCCATAGGGAACGACCGAGAAGAACGTCGCCCGCTGTCCCTTCCAGGCCCAGCCGCGGATGTTGCCGTCGGCATCGAGCGATTGCTCGGCAATGCCGATGAGCCGCCCATCGGAAAGCTCGCCCAGCGCTTCGATCTCGCCATTCTCCGGCCCTGCATCGATGTCGAGGGGAAAGGGCAGCGGCGTGAAGCGCGCCTCGAGGCCTTTCTTCGCAAGATCGAAGGAGCCAAAGCGCACCTTGCTCTCGAAACCCACGGCAATCCGCCCGTCGGCAAGGCGCGCCACTGCTTCGGAATCGCCCCACAGCTTGCCCCTGGGTGGCTTTCCGTTGCTGTCGCGGATCGGCGCCATTTCGGCGTCCGCCAATCCGCTGATCCTGTCTCCGTCATAGCTGAGCCGTGCTGTGAGCCAATTGCCGCGGTCACTCACCGCAAGCAGGTCCTCGCAGTCCTTGCCCATGACCAGGCCAGAGAAGCCACCGAAATTCTCCTCGGGCGAGACGAGCGTCAGCCCGCCGCGCCAGGTGAAGGCGCCGAAGTCACCTGAGGATGAAAGGCGCTGGAAAGAGGAGATCGGTTCCACGTTCACCGCAACGGGCTCCGCACCCGCCGCCGCCGCGAGCATCAGGAGGAAGATGCCCGCGAGACGCCGCCTCAAGCCCGCGCGCGCCGCTTGATGGTGGGGCGCGCCACGGGCTTGGGCGCTGCTGTCTCGGAGAACAGCTCGGCAAGCTTGTCCGTCATGGCGCCGCCCAGTTCCTCGGCATCGACGATGGTCACCGCGCGCTTGTAGTAGCGCGTCACGTCATGGCCGATGCCGATGGCGATCAGTTCCACGGGCGAGCGCTGCTCGATGTCATGGATCACCTGGCGCAGGTGCTTTTCGAGGTAGTTGCCTGAATTGACCGAGAGCGTTGAATCATCCACGGGGGCGCCATCCGAGATCACCATCAGGATGCGCCGCTGCTCGCTGCGCGCCAGCAGCCGGTTATGAGCCCAGATCAGCGCCTCACCGTCGATGTTCTCCTTGAGCAGCCCCTCGCGCATCATGAGGCCGAGGTTGCGCCTCGCGCGCCGCCAAGGGCTGTCGGCGGATTTGTAGATGATATGGCGGAGATCGTTGAGGCGGCCGGGGGCCGATGGCTTGTTGGCGCCCAGCCACTTCTCGCGCGATTGCCCACCCTTCCACGCACGCGTGGTGAAGCCCAGGATCTCGACCTTGACACCGCAGCGCTCCAGCGTGCGGGCAAGGATGTCGGCACAGGTCGCGGCCACCGTGATGGGCCGTCCGCGCATCGAGCCCGAGTTATCGAGCAGCAAGGTCACCACCGTGTCGCGGAACTCCGTGTCCTGCTCCATCTTGAAGGAGAGCGGGTGCATTGGGTCGATCACCACGCGGGTGAGGCGTGAGGCATCGAGCACGCCCTCCTCAAGGTCGAAGTCCCAGGAGCGGTTCTGCTGCGCCATCAGCTTGCGCTGCAGCCGGTTGGCAAGCCTGGCCACCACGCCCTGCAGGCTCGACAGCTGCTTGTCGAGATAGTTGCGCAGCCTCGTCAACTCCTCGGCATCGCAGAGTTCCTCCGCCGAAATCTCCTCGTCGAACTGGTTGGTGAAGACCTTGTAGAAGTCCTCGTTCGAGAGGGAGGAGAAGGGAAGCTGCGGCCGCCACGGCTCCTCGCCGTCGGATTCTTCTTCGCCCTCCTGGTCGTCCGGCTGCTCGTCGACGTCCATCTGCTGGGCGTCCATTTCGGCCGCTTCGGTTTCGCCTTCGGAATCCTGCATCTCCTCCATGGATTGCTGGGAGCTTTCCTGCTCATCGCTGTCAGGCGTTTCCTGGCGCTCGCCCGAGTCTTCCTGGGGCTCGTTGTTCTCTTCGTTCTCGTCGGACTGGTCTGGGTCCTCGCCAAGCTCGTCGCCCATGTCGAGGGCCGCGATGATGTCGCGGGACATGCGGGCGAAGGCCGCCTGGTCGTGGATGCTGTCCATCAGATGTTCGATCTGGGCGGAGGCCTTCTCCTCGATCCACGGCCGCCACAGGTCGACCATGGTGCGCGCCCCTTCGGGCGGGGTCTCGCCCGTCAGCTTCTCGCGCACCAGAAGGGCCACGGCCTCGTCCAGCGGCGCATCCTTGCGGTCGGTGTAGCGGGCGACGTCCTTCTTGCGGTAGCGGTCCTCCAGCATCGCGCCCAGGTTCGACTTCATGCCGGGCATGGCGTTGGCGCCGAGCGCCTCGATGCGGGCCTGCTCGACAGCCTCGAACACGGCGCGCGCGTTCTTGCCTTCGGGCTGGTAGTGCGCATGCACCTTGTCGCTGTGATTGGCGATCCTCAGCGCAAAGCTGTCGGAGAGGCCGCGCACGATTGCGATGTCGGCTGCCTTGAGCTCATTGCCGATCTGCGGCAGCTTGGCCTTGTTGCCGCTCAACGAGGGGTTCTCGTTGCCGAAAGCCACTGACAGCTCTGGGTCTTCGGCAATGGTCTTCATCGCGACAGCCAGGACGCGCTTGAACTCGTTAGCGGGTGACTCCTTCTCGTTCGTCACCGCAGGCTACTCACGCAATGGCGATGTGGGCGGAGGACTCAGGCAGTTCCTCGCCGAAGCAGCGCTGATAGAATTCGGCCACCACGCTGCGCTCCAGCTCGTCGCACTTGTTGAGGAAGGTCACGCGGAAGGCGAAGCCCACGTCATCGAAGATCTCGGCGTTCTGCGCCCAGGTGATGACCGTGCGCGGGCTCATGACAGTGGAGAGATCGCCCTGCATGAAGGCATTGCGGGTGAGGTCCGCCACGCGCACCATGTTGGAGATCGTCTTGCGGCCCTTGTCGGTGTCGAAGAATCTGGACTTGGCCAATACGATGCTCACCTCCTGCGCATGCGGCAGGTAGTTGAGCGCGGTGACGATGGACCAGCGGTCCATCTGCGCCTGGTTGATCTGCTGGGTGCCGTGATAGAGGCCCGTGGTATCGCCAAGGCCGATGGTGTTGGCCGTGGAGAACAGCCGGAAGGCCGCATGCGGGCGGATCACCTTCGACTGGTCGAGAAGCGTAAGCTTGCCGGCACTTTCAAGGATGCGCTGGATCACGAACATCACGTCCGGGCGGCCCGCGTCATATTCGTCGAAGACCAGCGCCACATTGTGCTGATAGGCCCAAGGCAGGATGCCTTCGCGGAATTCGGTGATCTGCTTGCCCTCCTGCAGCACGATCGCATCCTTGCCGATCAGGTCGATGCGGCTGATGTGGCTGTCAAGGTTGATGCGGATGCAAGGCCAGTTGAGGCGCGCGGCGGCCTGTTCGATGTGGGTCGACTTGCCGGTGCCGTGATAGCCCGTCACCATGACGCGCCGGTTGTAGGCAAAGCCTGCCAGGATGGCGAGCGTGGTCTCCCGGTTGAACAGATAGTCCGGATCGAGGTCCGGGACATGCTCCGAGGCCTTGGAGTAGGCGGGAACTTCGAGGTTCGAGTCGAAGCCGAAAAGCTGTTTCACCGACACCTTGATGTCGGGCATGCCGTTCGCCTCTGCGGTGGCCTTTGCATTCATGTCAGGAAATCTTCATGTTCCGGGTTACGAGGGCCGGGTTTTAGACGGTCAGGCCAAGCAGGGCAAGGCTTAGCGCTGCCTAGCAGAAACCGCTTGAACGCAGGTGGTCATAGGCCTGGATCACTGCCTTCAGCGTATCCTCATTGACCCGGCTTCCGCCATTGGCATCAGGATGAAGGCGCTTCACCAGCGTCTTGTACTGGGTCTTCACTTGGTCCGCCGTGGCGCTGTCATCGAGCCCCAGCGTCTGCAGCGCCTTGAGTTCGGTGGAGCGCAGCGCCCGTCCGGAAGGGTGGCGGCCCGGCATTTTTGCGGCAGCACCGTTGAGGCCGAAGGGATCGTCCCGCATCTGCGTGGCCTTGCGCCTGACGCTGGACGCATTAGCCGTGCTGTTCTGGCCGAGCTTCCAGGTGGGGCGGTGGCCGAAGCGGGCTTCCTTCTGGAACTCCGCCATCTCGTCGTCCTTCATGCCGGAGAAGTAATTGTAGGTCTTGTTGTACTCCTGCACATGCTGGGTGCAGTAGTTGTAGAACTTCCCCTCATGGCCGCGGCCCATGGGCGCCTTGTGGCGGCCGGGGCGCGGGCAGTCCGGCCACTCGCATTGCGGAATCGTCTCCGCGGCCTTCTTTTCCGCCGAAGGCTTCACCCGGATCTTGTCGAAGTATTTTGAATCGAGCTTCATCACGGCTGATTATGGTGATAGAGGCCGCGCCAAGCAAGGCTTGCCTCGCATGAGGGACCAAATGACACTGACACCCACGCTCGGCCCCGTCGGCCAAAGAATCTCCGCAAAGCTGAACGACAGTTTCGCGCCGAAGGCTCTGGACGTGATCGACGAGTCGCACCACCACGCCGGCCATTCCGGCGCGCGCGCTGATGGGGAGAGCCATTTCCGCGTCAGGATCGTGTCGGAGGCCTTCCGCGGCAAGTCCCGCGTCGAACAGCACAGGATGGTGAATGCCGTGCTCGCCCAGGAATTGAAGGACCGCGTCCACGCCCTGGCGATCCAGGCTTCGGCGCCTTAACTCTCCGCCGCCTCGCCCTCGCGTTTCAGCGGCACCATCCGGAGCGCGGTCACCTGGTGGCGGCGTTTCTTCAGGATCTCGAAGCGGAAGCCGTGGAAGACAAAGGCCTGCCCGACCTCGGGAATCATCCGCGCCTCGTGGATGACGAGGCCCGCCAGCGTGTTGGCCTCCTCGTCGGGCAGCGTCCAGTCGAAGGCGCGGTTCAGGTCGCGGATCGGCACCGCACCGTCGACGAGATAGGATCCGTCGGGCTTTGGCCTCACGCCGCTCGCCACCGCATCATGCTCGTCCTTGATGTCGCCGACGATCTCCTCGATGATGTCCTCGAGCGTCACCAGCCCCTGCACCTCGCCATATTCATCGACCACGATGGCGAAGTGGCTCTTGCGCTTCAGGAAGGCGTTGAGCTGGTCAGGGATGGCGCGCGTGTCCGGCACGAACCACGGCGGCAGCAGAATGTCCTCGAGGTCGATCTTCGTGGCATCGCCATTGTGCTTCTGGAGGGCCGCGAAGAGATTCTTCGCATGCAGCACGCCGATGATGTTGTCCGGCGTTTCCTTCCACACAGGAATGCGGGTGTGCCCGCTCTTCAGCACCTTGGCGACGATCTCCCTGGGGTCCTCCGCGCCATCGATCATCGTCATCTTGGTGCGGTGGACCATGATGTCGGCAACTTCGAGGTCCTGCATCGCCAGAATGCCGCTCAGCATGTCGCGGTCGTTCTTGATGACGGTGCCCTCCTTGATGTGGAGGTCGATGGTCTCGCGCAGTTCCTCATGCACCGTCTGGCTGTCGGGCGCCTCGCTGTCTGAAATCCGGAGCAGGCCGCGCGCCGCGCGGTCGAGCAGCGTGGATATGCCGCCCAACACGGCGGTAATCAGTCCCACAAAGGCGGAAAGCCCCATGGCAACGCCCTCGGGCCGAGTCACGGCCAGGGCGCGCGGCAGGGCAAAACCGAGGAACGCGAAGGCGAGCAGGGCGAGAACGGCCCACGTGGCGATCTCCAGTGGCACAGTGAGCCGCGCCATAAGCGCCACGCACGCCACGCCCGCCAGCACGGCGCTGAGCCCCTGCGCAAGCGCCAGCGCGCCTGTGCTGCGCTCTTCATCATCGAGAAGGTCAAGAACACGCGCCGCCCCGGCCTCGCCCCTCTTCTGCAACTCGCCCAATCGCGTGCGCGAGGCTTCGCCAAGCGCCGTGCGGGCGGCGGAGAGGAAGGCGGAGAACATGAGCAGGCCCAGCAGGGCGGCAGCGGTCAGTCCGGACGCGAGGCTCATCTCTGGCGGAGATCCTCCGTGAGAAAGTCGAGCACATCCCCGTCGGCGACGTCCCTGGCGATGAAGGCCTCGCCGATGCCGCGCGAGAGGATGAAGGTCAGCCGTCCGCCCTGCGCTTTCTTGTCCTGCCGCATGATGTCGAGAAGCGTGGCGGGCGGGGGGAGCTCGCCCGGGATCTCGGAGGCGTGGACGGGAAGCCCCACGCTCTTCAAATGCTTGGCCACCCGGTCCGCCGTGCCCGGCCGGCACAGCTTCTGGCGCTCGGAGAAGCGGAAGGCCTGCACCATGCCGATCGAGACACCCTCGCCATGGAGCAGGCGCTGCGAATAGCCAGTCGCCGATTCAAGCGCATGGCCGAAGGTGTGGCCGAGGTTGAGAAGCGCGCGGACACCCGTTTCCGTCTCGTCCTCCGCCACGATATTGGCCTTGGCCTCACAGGATTTGCGAATGGCGTGGATCCTCGCCTGCGGGTCCCCGCGCATGATGAGCGGAGCTGCGTCTTCGAGCCACTCGAAGAAGCCCATGTCACCGAGGAGGCCGTATTTTGCGACCTCCGCATAGCCTGCCGCCAGTTCGCGCTTCGGCAGCGTATCAAGAAGGGAAATGTCGGTGATCACGGCGAGCGGCTGGTGGAAGGCGCCGATCAGGTTCTTGCCATGGGGCGAGTTGATGCCGGTCTTGCCGCCAACCGAGGAATCGACCTGGGAGAGAAGTGTCGCCGGGATCTGGATGAAATCCACCCCGCGCCGCAGGATCGCCGCGGCGAAGCCCGCAAGGTCGCCGATGACGCCACCGCCAAACGCGATGATGCGATCGCGCCGCTCGACGCCCGCCACCAGCAGCCGGTCGCAGAGTTCGGCGAGGTGGCGATAGCTCTTGGTGGACTCGCCCGGCGGCATCACGATCGCCGTGGAGCGGATGCCCTTGGCGGCAAGTGCCCGCTCAAGCGTGGCGAGATGCGCGTTCGCGACATTCTCATCCGTTACGATCGCCGCCAGGGGGCGTTTCATGAAGGGGGCGACGATCTCACCCGCGCGGGCCAGAAGCCCCTCGCCGATATGGATGTCATAGCTCCGGTCGCCCAGATGAACGGGCACCGTCTCGCGCCGGTTGGCGGCATGCAGGTCAGTCATCGTTTTTCTTGTCCCAGCCATCCCATGCCGCCAGTGCGCGGATCACGTCATTCACCATCTGGCCATGCTGCACGTCCCGGCTCTCCAGCGTGACATCGGCCAGCGCATAGACAGGGTAGCGCTTGTCCATCAGCTCGCGCATCACCTTCTCCGGGTCATCGGCCTGGAGAAGCGGCCGGTCCTGGCGCTTGGCCACCCGCTTCATGAGAAGGGGAAGGGCGGCGCGCAGCCACACCGAGACGCCATGTTCCTGGATGCGCGCGCGCGTCTCGTCATTCATGTAGGCGCCACCGCCGGTTGCCAGCACCTGCGCGCCATTGCCGATCAGCCGCTGGATGACGCGGCGTTCACCCTCGCGGAAATAGGCCTCGCCATGGTCGGCGAAGATTTCCTTGATGGGCTTTCCGGCCGCCGTCTCGATCTCATGGTCGGCATCGACGAAGGGAATGCCGAGCTTCTCGGCAAGCCTCCGGCCCACGCTGGTCTTGCCAGCGCCCATGAGGCCGACCAGCACGATGGGGCGTTGCCCCAGGCGCTGCCGGACCAGCCCGGCCTCCATTGCAATCGAACGGCGTGCCATTCATCCCCAACACTCAGCGGCCCGGTTCTATCGCGCAAGGTGTGAGACCGCAAAGTCTTTCCGAAGCGGGCCTGGCCCGCTACACTCACCTCCGGAGATAGGTCTGGCATGCCCGATACGGTCAAGTTTCTGCTGGTTTTGCTGGTTCTGGGCGGCGCGATCTATGGCGGCGCCTGGTCGCTCGCCAATTTCCCGCCGGAACAGACCGAAATCGTGAAGCCGCTGCCGAGCGAGAAGCTGCGTGCCAAGTGACGGGGGAAAGCAGAACCTCCGCCTGATCGAGCGCTTCCTCGAGATGATGGCCGCCGAGCGCGGCGCCTCCACCAACACGCTCGATGCCTACCGCCGCGACCTCGAAGCCTATGCGGAGGGCCTCGCCAGGGACCTGCGGAGAGTGGCGCCCGATGACATCCGCGCCCATCTCTCGAGTCTGTCCGCCCAGGGCCTGGCGCGGAGCTCCGCGGCGCGCAAGCTCTCCGCCATCCGCCAGTTCCACCGCTTCCTCCATGGCGACGGGTTGAGCCCGGACAATCCCACCACCGCTATCGACAGTCCGCGCGCCGCACGGCCGCTCCCCAGCATGATCACAGCGGAGGACGTCGAAAGACTGCTCGATGCCGCGCGGACCCGTGTGCGGACGTCCTCCGGCAATCGCCTCATCAAGGCATTGCGGCTTCTCGCCCTGATCGAGCTTCTCTACGCAACCGGGCTCCGCATTTCGGAGCTTGTGACGCTCACACCCCGCGCCGCCACGGCGGAGAAGGATTTCATCCTGGTCCGGGGCAAGGGCGGCCGGGAGCGGCTGGTGCCGGTCTCCGCCGCCGCCCGCGCGGCGGTCGAGGCCTATCTGGCGGCGCTGTCCAAGTCCGGCACGGCGGCGTCCAAGTGGCTTTTCCCCTCCTCGGGGGCCGAGGGCCACCTGACGCGCCAGCATGTGGCGGTGGAGCTCAAGGCTCTGGCGCGCGAGGCGGGTCTTGCGGCGGAGCGGCTTTCCCCCCATGTCCTGCGCCATGGGTTTGCCAGTCATCTCCTTGCCGGCGGGGCCGATCTCCGCGCTGTCCAGCAGATGCTGGGTCATGCCGACATTTCGACGACCCAGATCTACACCCATGTGCAGGCGGAGCGCCTTGCCCAGGCGGTGGAAACCCACCATCCCCTCTCCCATGCATCACGCAAGAAAAGTTGACTTCCGGAGCGCGGACGGCCAGTTTCCGCGCCGAACCTGACCATTTCCGAGGCCAAATGCCCACCTATCTCGATTTCGAAGCCCCCCTTGCGGAACTTGAAGGCAAGATCGCGGAACTCCGCTCCCTTGCCTCGGGCGACAAGGCCGTCTCGATCAGCGAGGAGGTGAAGGGGCTGGAAAAGAAGGCCTCAAAGCTGCTCTCCGACCTCTATGTGGGGCTCGATCCCTGGCAGAAGGCGCAAGTGGCGCGCCACCCGGAGCGGCCCCATGCGCTGGACTATATCGGCCAGCTCATCACCGAATTCACCCCGCTCGCGGGGATCGCAAGTTCGCGGAGGATTTCGCGGTGGTGGGTGGCATCGGCCGCTTCCGAGGCCAGCCGGTGATGGTGATTGGCCAGGAAAAGGGCAATGACACCAATTCCCGCCTCAAGCGCAATTTCGGCATGGCCAGGCCCGAGGGTTACCGCAAGGCGGTGCGCCTCATGGAAATGGCGGATCGCTTCGGCCTTCCCGTCGTCACCTTCGTCGATACGGCGGGCGCCTATCCAGGCATTGATGCGGAAGAGCGCGGCCAGGCGGAAGCCATTGCCCGCTCGACCGATTGCGGCCTGGCGCTCGGCGTTCCCTCCGTCGCTGTTGTCATCGGCGAGGGCGGCTCGGGCGGCGCCATCGCCATTGCCACGGCCAATGTCGTGCTCATGCTCGAACATGCGATCTACAGCGTGATCTCGCCCGAGGGAGCCGCCTCGATCCTGTGGCGGGACGCGGCGCGCGCCAAGGATGCGGCGGCTGCCATGAAGATCACCGCGCAGGACCTGAAGAAGCTCGGCGTGATTGACGAGATCGTGCCGGAGCCCAAGGGCGGCGCGCACCGGGCTGCCGCTGAAGCCATCGCCTCGACGGGAGACGCCATCGCCCGCGCGCTTGCCCCCCTCGACGGCGTCTCGGGCGACGTTCTGCGCACACAGCGCCGTGAGAAGTTCCTGGGGATCGGCCGCAACCTCTGAGGCCGCCGCTGTCCTGCCGCAAAGTGTCACTTTGATTGTTGAGCGTTGAGCCGCCACATGGATCTTGTGGCAAAACATGCAGGGACGGTCATGAATCGCAGGGAATTCGCCGCCGGGCTCGCCGGCATCACGCTTCTTGGCGCGCCGCGCCTTGCCATGGCCAGCGAGCAGCGCCTTCTCACGGTGGCGCGCCGCACGCTTGAGGTGAAGGGCAAGGCGGCCAGCGTCTTCGGCATCACCGGCCCCGGCGGCAAGCCCGGTCTCGAGATGCTGCTGGTCGAGCGCTTCAACGTCCGCCTCAAGAATGAGACCGACACTGACACCATTGTCCACTGGCACGGCCTCACGCCGCCCTATGGCCAGGACGGCGTGCCGATGCTGGGCCAGGACCCGATCCCGCCCGGCCAGTCCTTCGACTATGATTTTGCCAACACGCGTTCCGGCACCCACTGGATGCATTCGCACATGGGCCTCCAGGAGCAGCAGTTGCTCGCCGCACCCTTGATCGTGCGGGAGACGAAGGACCCGCTGTTCGACACGCAGGAGCATGTCGTTCTGCTGCATGACTTCACCTTCCGCGATCCCGCCGAGATCCTCGCCGAGCTGACGGGCGGCGGCGGCGCCCATGCCGGACATGCGATGGATCATTCCACGATGGATCATTCCGCCATGGGCCACGGCGCCATGCCGATGATGGCCGGCATGCTGAACGATGTCGTCTATGACGCCTATCTCGCCAATGACCGGACGCTCGATGATCCCGAGATCGTCCAGGTGGAGAAGGGTGGCGTGATCCGGCTTCGCATCATCAATGGCGCGGCCGCCAGCAACATGTGGATCGATCTCGGCGCGCTTCGGGCTGAACTGATCGCGGTCGATGGCAACGCCATCTTCCCGCTCAAGGGCAGCCTCTTCCCGCTCGCCATCGCCCAGCGCGCCGACCTCCGCATCGAAATCCCGCAAGATGGCGGCGCCTTCCCCGTGCTGTTCCGCCCCGAAGGGGTGGCGATGCGCACTGGCATCGTGCTCGCCACGGCGGGTGCTGCCGTCCCGCGCCTTGCCGGTGAGGGCGACGTTGCACCGGCGCTTGACCTCTCGCAGGAGCGCCTCTACCGCGCCGTCGCAAAGCCCCGCGAGGAGCCCGTCACCCGCACCGAGATGCTGATGCTGACCGGTGGCGGGGCCGATTACGTGTGGGGCCTCAACGGCAAGTCATCGATGCATGACACGATCTTCACCGTGCGCGAGGGCGAGCGGATTTCGGTGATGATGCACAACATGACCGGCATGTCGCATCCCATGCATCTCCACGGCCACTATTTTCACGTCACCGCCATCGGCAACACGGCGATCCAGGGCGCGCTCAGGGACGTGGTGCTGGTGCCGCCCATGGAAACCGTGACCGTCACCTTCGACGCCGACAACCCCGGCACATGGGCCTTCCACTGCCACCACGCCTATCACATGAACGCCGGCATGATGGGAACGATCGCCTATACGAGTGCGGCGTAAACAGCAGACAAATACAAACAATTCTATTTGTGGACATCACCTCTGGCCGGGCGCAATGTCGCGAACCTGCGGGGCCATCCCGGCCTTGCGGTAATGGAGGCACGGCAATGGCCTTTTGTCTCTATCAGATCACCTACTCGGCGCCCATGCCGTCAACGGTAGCGCCACGAACGGACAGACCTTCCAGTGCTCCTTCAACAAGGCGGGCACCAAGGTCGTGGGCTGGCCGCACACCGCGCCACAGGGATGCCCGGCGGACGTCAGCGAGGCTGACCGTTACAGATATCCAGACTGCAATTGACAAGCTGTCACTCAGGCACGGCGGCTTCGCAATTCGTGAAGCCGTTGTCCGCCACATGAGCAGAAATCATATGAAGTACACAGTGCTCTCAGCAGGCGTTGCATTGCTTGCGCTGACGCTTCCCGCCCATGCGGCGGCGCCGAAGTTCACGGCCTCTTGTCCCACCGGTATCTCGGTGAAGTCGAACGGCACTGGCACGGTGCGTATCAATGGCAAGAAAGCCACGGTCAAGACGCTCAATACCGATGCCTGGACAGCGAAGATCGGCGGCGTGACGATCGACATCGCGAGGGATGACTCCGGCCTGCAGCTGTTCTACGCGGCCAAGGGCGGCGCCAACGGCATCTGCCAGGTGTCATCAAGCGCCGGTTCCGCAGCGTCGTCGGCTGGTATGCCGCCGGAGGACGAGCAGGCCTGCCTCGCCGCCACGTCACAGGAGACGAACTATGGCGATGTGGTGTTCCTGTCCACCGGGACGTCGGAGGCCAACAACACGGTCTGCATCGGTGCCGGCCCGCAGCGGGCGAAATGGACGTGCCTTGTCAAGAACGGCAAGGTCGCGGAAGCGGAATCAATGGGCAACTGAGTTGCCATCTTGACCCGCCGGGCATGCCCGGCGGGTCAAGGTGCAAGTGCCGCAGTCTCAGCTGAACTGGCCGTGGCAGTGCTTGTAGCGCTTGCCGGAGCCGCAGGGGCAGGGGTCGTTGCGGGCGACCTTTCCCCAGGTCTTGGGGTCATTGGGGTCAAGCACCGGCTTGGTGCGCTTCGGCTTGGGTGCGGCGGCTGCCATGTCGATGAGCAGGCGTCCGCCGCCTTCGTTCACATCGTCCTCGCCCGTCGTGGCGTCGATGTGGTGGGCCTCCATCAGCGGCAAATCGTCCTCGTCGGGAAGCTCGGTGAGTTCGGAAGGATCGCGCATCTGAACCTCGACGCGCATCACCTGCGCGGTGACGTTCTCGCGCAGGCGGTTCACCATGCTTTCGAACAGGTTGAAGCCTTCGGTCTTGTATTCGTTGAGCGGGTCGCGCTGGCCATAGCCGCGCAAGTGGATCACCTGGCGGAGCTGCTCCACCGTGATGATGTGATCGCGCCAGAGCTGGTCCAGCGTGCGGAGAAGGAAGGTCTTCTCCACCTGGTTCATGATCTCGTTGCCGTATCTCGTGCGCTTGGCGGCATAGTGCTTGTCCGCCGCCTTTTCCACGCGCTCGAGGATTTCCTCCTCCGCGATGCCTTCCTCCTTCGCCCAGTCGTCGACGGGGAAGTCGAGGCCCAGCACCTCCTGCAGCCTCACGCGCAGGCCCGCGGCGTCCCACTGCTCGGCATAGGAATTGGGCGGAATGTGCTTCGTCACCAGCTCCTCGATGGAGTTGCGGCGCATGTCGTCGATGGTCTCGGAGACTTCCTCGCCCTTCATGATGCCGATGCGCTGCTCGAAGATCACCTTGCGCTGGTCGTTCATCACGTTGTCGAACTTGAGCAGGTTCTTGCGGATGTCGAAGTTCCGCGCCTCGACCTTCTGCTGCGCCTTCTCCAGCGCCTTGTTGATCCATGGGTGGACGATCGCCTCGCCCTCCTTGAGGCCGCTGATCGTCAGCATCGAATTGAGCCGCTCGGAGCCGAAAATGCGCATCAGGTCATCTTCGAGCGAGAGGTAGAACAGCGAGCGGCCAGGGTCGCCCTGGCGGCCGGAGCGGCCGCGCAGCTGGTTGTCGATGCGCCGGCTCTCATGGCGCTCCGTGCCGATAACGAACAACCCGCCGGCATCCAGCACCTTCTGCTTGTTGACTTCGATCTCGGCCTTGATGGCTTCGATGCGCTTGTCGCGCTCCGGGCCCTTGGGTATGTCGGCGAGTTCGATGGCCACCCGCATTTCGAGGTTGCCGCCGAGCTTGATGTCGGTGCCGCGGCCCGCCATGTTGGTGGCGATGGTGACAGCACCGGGAACGCCCGCCTGCGCCACGATCGCTGCTTCCTGCTCATGGTAACGCGCGTTCAGCACATTGTGCGGCACGCCCTTGGCCTTCAGCTTGCTGGCCAGCAGTTCCGACTTCTCGATCGACGTCGTGCCGACCAGCACCGGCTGGCCGCGGCCGCGCGCCTCATGGATGGTCTCGATGATTGCGGCGTATTTCTCCTGCGCCGTGCGGTAGACCTGATCGTCCTCGTCGACGCGTGACACCGGCACGTTGGTCGGAATGTCGAGAACGTCGAGGCTGTAGATGTCCATGAATTCCTCGGCCTCGGTGGCCGCGGTGCCGGTCATGCCGGCAAGCTTGTCATAGAGGCGGAAGTAGTTCTGGAAGGTGATCGAGGCGAGAGTGACGTTCTCCGGCTGGATCGCCACCTGTTCCTTGGCCTCAAGCGCCTGGTGCAGGCCCTCGGAGTAGCGCCGCCCCGGCATCATGCGGCCGGTGAACTCGTCGATGATGACGACTTGCCCGTCCTTGACGATGTAGTCCTTGTCGCGCTGGAACAGCTTGTGCGCGCGCAGCGCCTGCTGCACATGGTGCACGATTGTGACGTTCTCGGAGTCATAGAGGTTGGTGCCGCGCAGCATGCCGGCTTCGCCCAGCACCTGCTCGAGATGCTCGTTGCCCTTCTCGGTCAGCGTCACCGAGCGCTGCTTCTCGTCCAGCTCATAGTCATCGGGGGTGAGTGCGGGAATGAACTGGTTGACGGAGTTGTAGAGGTCCGACTTGTCGTCCACGGGCCCTGAGATGATGAGCGGTGTCCGCGCCTCGTCGATCAGGATCGAGTCCACCTCGTCGACGATGGCGAAGCTGTGCCCGCGCTGCACCATCTCGTTCAGATGGTACTTCATGTTGTCGCGCAGGTAATCGAAGCCCAGCTCGTTGTTGGTGGCGTAGGTCACGTCCGAGGCATAGGCCTGGCGGCGCTGCTCGTCCGAGATCCCGTGCACGATGACGCCGGTGGTGAGTCCGAGGAAGCCATAGATCTGGCCCATCCAGCCAGCGTCGCGGCGGGCGAGATAGTCGTTGACGGTCACCACATGCACGCCTTTGCCGGCCAGTGCATTGAGGTAGACGGGCAGGGTGGCGACAAGCGTCTTTCCTTCGCCGGTCTTCATCTCGGCGATGCGCCCGTCATGGAGAACCATGCCGCCGATCAGCTGGACGTCGAAGTGGCGCTGGCCGAGCGTGCGCTTGGCGGCCTCGCGCACCGTGGCGAAGGCGGGAACCAGCAGCTCATCAAGGCTCTTGCCGGCCTTGACCTGCTCCTTGAACATGTCTGTCCTGGCGCGCAACGCCTCGTCGGTAAGGGCGGCGAGCTCCGCTTCCAGCGCGTTGATCTCAGCGACGCGGCCGCGATACTTCGTGACCTTCCGGTCGTTGCTCGAGCCGAAAATCTTTGCGGCGATGCCGCGCAATCCCAACATCTGATTCTTGTCCTTCAGGAAGGGGCGTTCACCCCGCGCTCGAGGCGCTTTCTAGTCAAGTTGCCGCGCCGGGGCAATCAGCCGCCGCGATTTATCTCGGAATGCGCCGTCGAGATGGGAGGGGGCATGCGGCATTTCAATCTGTGGCTTTCCGGCAACAGCGGGTTGCGTGCCGCAATGCCACCTTCACTTGAATTTAATGCCAAAATGGTCATTGTCGGGTTCGCGGGCCGAGTCACGGGTTTGACGGCCTGGGGGAGAGCCTCGTTTCATGATGTTTCATCAAGCCTTGTCAGGGACTTGCAGGAAGCCGGGTCGAACCTGCGCCCGTCTGCGGGGCAACTGAGCGATGGACAGCCGCGGCGTACCTCCAGCGCCGGAGAGCACGAGTCCCTCGGCCGGACGGACCAGGACGTCCCCGCGCCCTTCGCTCGCCATCGTCGTTCCCGTCCACAATGAGGAGCACTCTGTCGCAGCCTTCGTGGCGGCTCTGGACACTGCCTTGGCCGGTCTTGATCTCGACTCCTCGGTGCTGTTCGTCGATGACGGCAGCCGTGACGGCACCGCCGCCGTCATCCTGAACCTGGCGGAGCAGGGCAGGCGGGTGTCGCTCCTCAAGCTCAGCCGCAACTTCGGCAAGGAAGCGGCGCTGACGGCGGGTCTCGACGCGGTTGATGCCGATGCCGTGGTGGTCATGGATGTTGATCTCCAGGATCCCGTCGAACTCATTCCGGAATTCCTGCGCCTGTGGCGGGAGGGATATCACGTGGTCTATGGCGCGCGGCGCTCGCGCGGCGGAGATGGCTACCTGAAGCGCTTCACCTCCTTTGGCTTCTACAGCACCTTCAATGCGCTTTCGCCGATGCAGATTCCGCCTGACGCCGGCGACTTCCGGCTGATGGACCGCCGCGTTGTCGAGGCCGTGCGCCAGCTCCCTGAGCGTGAGCGCTTCATGAAGGGCCTTTTCGCCTGGGTGGGCTTCCGCCACATCGCCGTGCCCTATGACCGCGGCGGCCGTGCCCATGGCACATCGAAATGGAGCTATCTGCGGCTGTTCCGCTTCGCCATTGACGGCATCACCAGCTTCAGCTCCCTGCCGCTCACCATCTGGACGTTTGTGGGCTTCCTGATCGCGCTGCTGTCCGGCATCACCGGCCTTTTCATCCTCGGGCGCACGCTGATCTATGGCATTGATGCACCGGGCTATGCGTCGACTCTGCTGGTCATCCTGTTCCTCGGCGGCATCCAGCTCCTGGGCCTCGGCATCATCGGGGAGTATCTCGGGCGCGTCTACCGGGAGGTTAAACGCCGCCCGATCTACATCCTTGACGGTGAGGTGCAACCAGCACCCGCGGTGAGCCGTGAGGCCGAAGCCGGGCGCGCCGTCTCGCAGGGCAGGGGCTAGCCGCTTGGACCTCAAGGAAGAGGCAGCCCTGGGGGCCGCCATCGGCAGCCATTGGTACTATGTATCGAAGTCGCGCGCGGTTGAGGCGCATGTGAAGGGCCGCGGCCTCCGCCTGCTCGATGTCGGCGCGGGATCGGGCTGGTTCAGCCGCAGGTTCCTTGAGCGCGGCATCGCCGATCATGCGGTCTGCGTCGATCCGGGCTACCAGGCGGAGCGCGAGGAAAGCATCGGGCCGCGCCGCCTGTCCTTCCGCCGCAGCATCGAAACGGTCGAGGCCGATGTGGTGCTCCTCATGGACGTGCTCGAGCATGTGGATGACGATGTGGGGATTCTCTCCTTCTACACCGCGCGCGCCCGGCCCGGCACGGAGTTCATCATCACCGTTCCGGCCTTCGCCTTCCTGTGGAGCGCGCATGACGACTTTCTGGAGCACAGGCGGCGCTACACGCGTTCGGGCCTCCTTGATGTGGTGCGCGCCGCCGGTCTCACGGAAGTGAGCATCCACTATTACTTCGCGTCGATCTTCCCCGTGGCCGCCGTCGTCCGGCTGCTTGGGCGCTTCCGCAGGCCCTCCCGCTCGGACCTGAAACCCGTCCCGGCGTGGCTCAACACTGTGCTTCTGGCGCTGCTCTCCGCCGAGCGCCCGCTCATGCGCCTCAACCGGGTCTTCGGTCTATCCGTCGTCTGCCATTGCCGCAAATAGGGGCGGAGGGCCCAAAGCAAGGGAATTCAATCTGTTGCTTCTCGGCAACAGGGGGGCGAAACTCTGCCGCGACCACTTGCACGCTGCTGACAACAGGACCAATGTGCGCCTCGATTTCGGTCGGCCGTCGGGCCTGTCCGGGGGCCTATTTTTGCCTTCTTTGGAGGACAAAGAGCAGTGCCCGGCAGGCCAGGCGGGCCGGCTACTGGCTTTGGAACGGTGGACTGGATGTCGTTTTCTCGAAGGTTTCTAAACGGTTGCGCGGTTTCCGCCGTGGTGTTGCTGGCCTCTGTGATGCCGGCCCAGGCGCAGGAAGAAGCTCCCAAGGAAGACAAGGTCATTGTGATCGTCAACGGCCATGAAATCCGGGTTTCGGAAGTGCAGATGGCCACCGATGACATCATTGGCCAGCTCCCCGACCTCCCGCCGAAGCTCCGCTACCCCTTTGTCGTCGAATATCTGATTGAGCGCCACCTCCTGGCACAACTCGCAGTGAAGGACGGCATTGCCGACACTGACGAATACAAGCGCCGCCTGGCCCTCTATCAGGCCAAGGCGCTGCGTGATGCCTATTTCTTCCAGAAGATCCGTCCGCAGGTGACGGAAGAGGAAATCCGCAAGGTCTATGAGGAAGAATCGGTCAAGCTCCAGCAGACGGAGCGGGTTCGCGCCCGCCACATCCTCGTCGGCACCGAGCAGGAGGCCAAGGACATTCTCGACCGCCTCGCCAAGGGCGAGACGTTCGAGGATCTGGCCAAGCAGTTCAGCCTCGACGGCTCGAAGGATTTCGGTGGCGACCTCGGCTATTTCACCCAGGCCGAAATGGTGCCGGAATTTTCCAAGGCAACCTTCGCCCTGAAGGTCGGCGAGACGTCCCAGCCCATCAAGACCGATTTCGGCTGGCACATCATCCGCCTCGAGGACAAGAAGCAGGGCGCTGCCCAGCCCTTTGACCAGGTGAAGGCCGCGATCCGCAACGTGCTGCTCCGCCGCAAGGTGGGAGAGACGATGGCCGAGGTCCGCAAGACCGCGAAGGTCGAGATCCTTGACGAGGACTTGAAGAAATACGCCGAAGAGGCCGCCAAGGCCGCG
>JBEILC010000020.1:0-26292 GCA_040379425.1 Hyphomicrobiales bacterium | reverse complement strand
CGCCGGTCAGGACCTTGCCGGAGGACGGCACGACCGTGTTGTAGGCGCGGCCGAGGCGTGTGATCGAATCAAGCAGAATGACGACATCACGGCCATGCTCGACCAGGCGCTTGGCCTTCTCGATAACCATTTCAGCGACCTGCACGTGGCGCGCCGCAGGTTCATCGAAGGTCGAGCTAATCACCTCACCCTTCACCGAACGCTGCATGTCCGTCACTTCTTCCGGCCGTTCGTCGATCAACAGGACGATCAGATAGCATTCCGGATGATTGGCGGTGATGGCGTGGGCGATGTTCTGCAGCAGCACCGTCTTGCCGGTACGCGGCGGCGCCACGATGAGGCCGCGCTGTCCCTTGCCGAGCGGTGAGACAATATCGATAACGCGGGACGAATAATCCTTCTTGGTGGGATCACCTGTTTCCATCTCCAGGCGTTCGTCGGGATAGAGCGGTGTCAGATTGTCGAAGTGGACCTTGTGGCGGGTTTTTTCCGGGTCCTCGAAATTGATGCGATTGACCTTCACTAGGGCGAAGTAGCGCTCTCCGTCTTTCGGGCTGCGGATCTGGCCCTCGACAGTGTCTCCGGTCCGGAGCGTGAACTTCCGGATCTGGCTCGGGCTGATGTAGATGTCGTCAGGTCCCGCAAGGTAATTTGCATCGGGCGAGCGCAGGAAGCCGAAACCGTCCTGCAGGACTTCCACGACACCCTCGCCAATGATTTCGACATCGCGTATGGCGAGGTTCTTCAGGATGGCAAACAGGAGTTCCTGTTTGCGAAGCGCACTTGCATTCTCGACCTCAAGTTCTTCGGCCAGCGACACGAGTTCCGCGGGCGTCTTCAACTTGAGATATTGAAGCTTGATCTCTTTCAGCTCAGCTATGGCAGTCATTTATCTTTTCACAATGGGGAGTTCCGGCCGCGGGCGGGAACATTGAGGCAGGGTCGCATCAAGCAAAAGCGATGCGAAGCAGCAATAACATAGACGCTCACAGGCGCTGCGCCAACAACAAACTCAAAACGGCTTCACGATGACCATGATGGCGATGCCAATAAGCAGGAGGGTCGGCACTTCGTTGATCACCCGGAAATACTTTCCCGAGCGGTCCTCACGCCCTTCGCGGAACCGGACGGCGTGGGATTCAAGCAAGCCGTGAAAACCCAGCATCGCAACCACCAGCAGAAACTTGAGCCAGAGCCAGACCGGGACCGGCCCAAACCAGCTTCCCGCCCAGATCAGCCACAGGCCCGTCACCACGCTTACCAGGCCCGCGGGCCGCATGATAGCCTTCAGGAGCCTGCGCTCCATCACCGCGAAAACCGACGTTATCTCAATTTTTCCCATGTTTTCAGTATGATAGACAAACAGGCGCGGCAGATAAAAAAGCCCAGCCATCCATGAAATCACGGCAAGGACGTGGACAACCTTGATCCAGGCATAGCCTTCAGCCATCGAAACGCCGGACCGCCTCCACCGCCGCACCCACGACCGACGGCTCCGTCCCCAGCCTGATTCCATGGCCGAGATTGAAGATGTGCCGCTGGCGGTCAACCGACCGGCAAATGCGTTCGACTTCGGACTGGACCACCCTTTCACCCGCCATCAGCGACACCGGATCGAGATTGCCCTGCACGACGATTGTCTTCGGAAGAAGCGAGAGATCGAACTCCGTCTCGACACCAATTGCATTGGCTCCGGGCAACGCCGCGGCACGCGGCTGCTGAGCGCCAATTCCGCGCGCGAAAACGATAACGGGTAAATCAGGATGGCGCTTCTTGACGCCCGCCACGATGGCACCGACAGGCCTCAAGACGAATTCCTCAAGCTCTGTTCCGACAAGATCGCCCGCCCAGGAATCGAAAATCTGGACCGCCTGAGCGCCGGCATCCGCCTGGGCACAGAGATAATCGATCGATTCAACAACCAGACGATCGATCAGTTCCATGAACCACGCCTGGCGCTGGTAGGCCGCGACCTTGGCCACCACCCGGTCGGAACCGCCACCCGCAATCATATAGCTCGCCACCGTCCAGGGCGCACCACAGAATCCAATCAGAGCCTTGTCCGGACCCAGCATCGACCGTGTCAGGCTGACAGTCCGGCAGACCTGCTTCACTTCACGAGATTCGGCCACTGGCTTCAGGGCGGCAACTTCCGCAGAATTTCTGACCGTCTGCAGGACCGGTCCTTCGCCCTCCTCAAACTTCAGTGGCAGGCCCATGGCATGGGGGACAACCAGGATGTCGGCGAACAGGATCGCCGCGTCGAGATCATAGCGGCGAAGCGGCTGCACGGTGACTTCCGCAGCGAGCTCCGGATTGTAGCAAAGGTCGAGGAATGAACCCGCCTTCTCCCGGACAGCACGGTACTCCGGAAGATAACGGCCAGCCTGCCGCATGAACCAGATCGGCCTGCGCTGGGCCGGCCGCCGCATCAGGACATCCAGCAATGCACTGCGGGGGGCCGAGGTGTCCCTCCTCAAATCTACCATTCTCTCTCTTCTTTGTTTCTTTTGTTTGTAGCGCGGGAAACGGGATACAACCCAATCCAATGATCGTCCACAGGTCAAGTGCCTCGTTGACTGGAAAACGTCCGAGGATCGGATTAACCCAAAATTAAGACGTGTTAACAGGTCGTTAATGGGCTAGAAACCTGACTGGGGCCATCCTTTTCGCCGGTCCGTGCCACTGCTTGTCCACACTGCCTCCGGACCCTTCTTCGGGGACGCCAGACTGTGGACTGTGTGCCGGGCAAACCGGAAAGAACCCGGACCACTCCGCCGGATATCCAGCACATCCACATTTCATCAACAACAATGCCACAGCCCGGTACACAGCGCTTCTTCCATCTCCACCTGGTCTCCGATGCCACTGGAGAGACGTTGAACACTGTCGCAAAGGCAGCGGCGGCCCAATATGCGGACTTCCGGCCTGTCGCCCACATCTATGCACTGGTACGCACTCCCTCGCAGCTCAATCGCGCCCTGCGCGAGATCGAGGCACAGCCCGGCATCGTTCTCTTCACCCTCATCAATCCGGATATCCGCCGCCATCTCGAGCAGCAATGCGAGACAATGGGTGTTCCGTGCCTTTCGATTCTTGATCCGATCATCTCGATTCTCGCTGAATATCTCAATGCCACCTCCCGGCCACAGGTTGGCGGACAGCATGCATTGAACTCGGATTACTTCCGCCGCATCGACGCACTCAATTTCACCATGGCCCATGACGACGGGCAAAACCTGGACGACATTGCGAAGTCGGACGTCATTCTGCTTGGTGTAAGCCGGACCTCAAAGACTCCGACTTCGATCTATCTTGCGCAGCGCGGGATCCGAACCGCCAACATACCGATCATTCCTGGCATCCCCGTGCCTTGCCAGCTCTTCGAGGTGCGTGGTCCCTTGATCGTCGGACTGATCGCCAGCGCAGAGCGGATCGCGCAGATCCGGCGGCATCGCCTTTTGTCGCTCAAGGAAAGCCGTTCCACCGACTATGTCGATCCGCGGCTCATCACCGATGAACTGCTGGCCATGAAGACGCTATGTTCAAGCAATGAGTGGCCAATGATCGACGTGACACGGCGATCTGTCGAAGAGACCGCGGCAACGATCCTCAACATGATGTCGGATACGAAGCGGCTGGAAACCTCATGATCATTCTTGCCTCAACGAGCCCTACCCGCAGGGCATTGCTTGACAATGCAGGACTTCCATACTCGGCGGTATCGCCTCAGGTCGATGAACGGGATCTTGTGGCGCAGCACCCGCACTGGTCGCCCGAGGAAACGGCGATCAGGCTCGCCGAAGCGAAGGCCCTCGATGTCTCCATCCGGTTTCCCGATGCCATCGTCATCGGCGCCGACCAGGTCCTGTCGCTGGGCAGCAAAGCCTATTCAAAACCGGCGAATCTTGAGGAATGCCGCCAGCATCTGTTTGAACTTCGTGGCAAGACGCATGCCCTCATCTCAACTGTTGTCTGCGCCCGCGGCGGTGAGGCAGTTTGGTCATACACTTCGCAAGCCCTCCTCACGATGCGCGAGTTTTCTCCGGCCTTTCTGGAAGATTATCTTGAAACGGTTGGTGCTGATTGCATGACGTCGGTTGGCGGATACAAGATCGAGGGGTGCGGACTGCAACTGTTTGAAAGGATCGAGGGAGACCACTTCACGATCCTGGGACTTCCGCTGCTTCCATTGCTTTCCTATCTGCGGACCGCTGGAGAAATCCTCACGTGATCAAGGCTTGTGTCATCGGCTGGCCCATCAGCCACTCCCGCTCGCCGCTCATCCACGGCTATTGGCTCAGGCAACATGGCATTGACGGGAGCTATACCCGGCAACCTGTCGAGCCCTCAGGACTTGGAGAATTTCTGAACAGTCTCGAAGCAGCAGGCTATGTGGGCTGCAATGTCACCATTCCCCATAAGGAAAACGCCTATGGCCTCGTGACACCCGCCGATGAGACGACCCGGCGGCTCGGTGCCGTCAACACCGTCTATGTGAAAGAGGGACAGACCTTCGGTACGAATACGGACGGCGAAGGTTTCCTCAACAGTCTGCGCCAGTCGCTTCCCCATTTCTCTCTCCAGGGGTCACGCGCCGTGGTGCTCGGTGCCGGTGGCGCATCGCTTGCGATCGTGAACGCACTTCTGGAACAAGGTGCGTCAGAGGTTGCTGTCGCCAACCGCACACCGGAAAAGGCCGAAGCCCTGCGCCGCCGTTTTGGACCGCGCATTCGGCCCGTCGCATGGGAGCGGGCGGCGGATGAACTCTCGGACAGCAGCCTGCTCGTCAACACAACATCGCTCGGCATGAAGGGTCAGCCCGATCTGATCCTGGATCTCTCCCGTCTACCGTCCTCCGCCGTGGTGACTGACATCGTCTACACGCCGCTCCGAACGAAACTTCTTGTGGATGCTGCGGCCCGCGGAAATCCCGTCGTGGAGGGATTGGGCATGCTGCTTCATCAGGCTGTGCGTGGCTTTTCCCTGTGGTTCGGCACGAGGCCTGAGGTTACGTCAGACCTTCATGATCTCGTCGCCCGGGATATTGATCCAGGTTATCGCCGATGATCATTGCAGCACTCACCGGCTCGATTGCCATGGGCAAGAGTGAGACCGCAAAGATGTTTGCCGCGCGCGGCATTCCGGTGTTCGACAGCGATGCAGCCGTTCATGCACTTTATGCCCGGGGCGGTGCGGCCGTTGCGGCCATTGCCTTGATTGTCCCTTCAGCGATCATTGATGGAGGAGTCGACAGGCAGCTGCTTTCCGCAGCTATCCAGGCCGACCCGTCGATACTTCCCAGGGTCGAGGCAGCCGTCCATCCTTTGGTGAAGGAGATGCAATCACGCTTTCTCGCAACGGCGGCCGCATCAGGTGCGCAATTCGCGCTGCTTGACATCCCCCTGCTGTTCGAAACCGGCCGTGACCGCGACGTTGATGCTATCATTGTCGTATCTGCTAGGGAAAACCTGCAGCGCGAGCGCGCCATGAGACGGCCTGGCATGACGGCGGAAAAGCTTGATTTCATACTGTCGAAGCAGATGCCGGATGTGGAGAAGCAGGCCCGCGCGGACTATGTGATAGACACATCCTCGAGCTTCGAAGAAACTGCCCGGAGTGTCGATCAGGTGATTGCCGATATCAGGGCGAAGGCGGGGGATTGAGCATGCTGCGCGAGATCATTCTCGATACCGAGACCACGGGGCTGGACCCTGCAACTGGCGACCGTATCGTTGAGATCGGTGCCGTTGAGCTCATCAACCATATGCCGACCGGCCGCACATTCCATGTCTATATCAATCCTGAGCGTGACATGCCCAAGGAGGCCGAGGCGGTTCATGGCCTCTCGGCCGCGTTTCTGAGGGACAAGCCGGTCTTTGCGTCAATCGCGGGGGAATTCCTCGCGTTCATCGGCGATGCGACACTCGTCATACACAATGCCAGTTTTGACGTCGCCTTTCTCAATGCCGAGTTTGGCTTCCTGAAAATTGCGCCTCTCTTGCCTGAACGTATTGTGGATACGCTCCATATCGCGCGGCAGAAGCATCCCGGTGCCGCCAACAGCCTTGATGCCCTTTGCCGCCGATATGGCATCGACAACAGCCGGCGCACCAAGCATGGCGCCTTGCTCGACTCGGAACTCCTGGCTGAGGTCTATCTTGAACTTATCGGTGGCCGTCAGACAGCGCTCGTTCTCGAGGCCAGCCGGGTGAAACGTTCGGCAACCGTGGTGACCGGACCTGTGGACGTGCAACGTCCCTCACCCTTGCCATCGCGCCTCACCGAGGCCGAACGTCAGGCTCATGCTGCCTTCATTGCCGGCCTTGGTGAAAACGCTCTTTGGAAACAGGGCGTGAACTAGGCCTCACCCGCCGTTTGCTGCAGCATGCGGCGCTGGTACATCAACGCGAAATCGATCGGATCCAGCATAAGCGGCGGGAAGCCGCCATTGCGGGTGGCCTCCGCCATGATCTGGCGGGCGAAGGGGAACAGCAGGCGGGGGCACTCGATCAGAACGGCGGGGTGCAGCATCTGCTGCGGGAAGTTCTCCATACGGAAGGTGCCCGCATAAACGAGCTCCGCCGCGAACAACACCTTCTCCGAAGAAAGAGCCTTGGCATCGAGGTGCAGTTCCACCTCGTAATCAGAGGGCCCGAGGTTCCGGGCGTTCACATTCACCGAAATGTTGATGTCAGGCTGGCCCTGCTGAGGCGCGAGCGACATGGGTGCATGAGGGCTCTCGAAGCTAAGGTCCTTCAGATACTGCCCGAGAATGCGGATCGAGGGCTGCCCTTGCGCCTTCTGGCCAGCGCCCTCCCCCTGGGCGGAAGCTGCGGCTGCGGAGCCATTCTCGCCGGCATCCTGCGCCGGGTCGGTTTTCGAAGTCTGTGACATCATGAGCCTCTTTGAAAGTCGGCCTTGGCTATCACGCGGGGGTCATGTGCCGCAAGGCGGGAGAACATGAGAGCCTCATTCGCCAGACGTGACCCTCCTGCCCTGGTCAGATGGCGGTTGGGGTGGCTGCAGTTCACCGTCGATCTCGATGGCCTCGCCATCGATAACGGTCTTGCTGCGGCGGCTGGTGGGGCCCCGGGAATGAGTTCGCTCGATGGATATCCTGGCGCGCAACCATTGCCGCACCGATGGAACCAGCAACAGAACCCCCAGAAAATCGCTGAAAAACCCTGGAATGAGAAAGAGGAGCCCCGAAACGACCCCGGCCATGGCCTTGCCAGCCGCGCCGCTCTGAAGGGTTGCGGCCTGACCCGGTGATCGCAGTGTTTGCACGATGCCCGCTCCCGCAGAGCGGATCAGACTGATGCCGGCAACGGCCCCGGCGAAGAGCAAGACCAGCGTGAGAAGCAAGCCGAGATAGCTGCCAGCCAGAATGATGGACGCAAGCTCCGCCACAATCCCGGCAAGGAACAGAAATGGTAACAGGCGCGTCATGGTCTAAAACGGCATCCTTTGGTCTTGGACCTCTTGGTCGGCATCTATATATAGGGTCTTGTGTTCGCAGTGCCAGTTACGCTGGCGGCTCAGCCTCCAATCTGGATGATGGAATGAATCTCGACCCGTTAAACATCCTTCTGCTTGCCGTTGCCCTAGTGGTGTTCTGGCGGCTCAAATCCGTTCTGGGTACCAGAACGGGTACCGAGAAGCCGCCAATCGATCTTGAGTCCCGCCGCGGAGCCGCAAAGGATGGCCGTGACGCGAGCGACACGGTGGTCCGCCTGCCGCAGAGCCCCGCCAATCCCAGCCCTCCTGTCCAGGACCGGGAACCGCCGCCTCCCATCTGGACGGGCTATGCCGAATCCGGTTCGGCGCTTGCCACGTCTCTGGAGCAGATCGCCGAAGCTGATCCTGACTTCAACCCGCGCTCCTTCGTTGAAGGGGCGAAAATGGCCTATGAGATGGTCATCGATGGTTTCGCCAAGGGCGACAAGGCATCCCTCAAAAACCTGCTATCAAAGGAGGTCTTCGACGGGTTCGCCCGCGCCATCGACGAGCGAGCGGCACAGGGCCACCGTGTCGAATCGCGTTTCGTCGGAATCGATAAAGCAACTATCCAGACGGCCTCACTGAACGGAAAGAAAGCATCGGTCACCATGGCCTTTGTCAGCGAACTGATCAGTGCCACCTACAACAAGTCTGGCGACGTGATTGACGGTGATCCGGGCGGAATCCGCGAAGTGACGGATGTCTGGACCTTCGAGCGCGATGTGACCTCCCGCAATCCCAACTGGAAGCTCGTGGCCACAGAGGCGCCGGAGTGAGCCTTGCGTGGCCAGTCTAGAGCGCATCTCCTTTGCGGAGCTAGAAGGCTGGCCCGGCGCGGCGATCGACGGCGCGCTTGATGCCTTCCGGCGGTCCTGCCGGGACATTCTTGATCATTGCCGCGGGTTTTCGCACGAAGCCAGTTTTGGCGGGAGCCGCTCGTCCTGGCTCGACACCTGCCGGGAGGGGCTGGCTGCCGAGGATGCAAGGCTATTCTTCGAGGCGCGTTTCCGGCCTTACCGCGTGGTAGACCGGCAACGGCCCGAGGGTCTCTTTACTGGATACTTTGAACCCCAGGTGGAGGGCAGCCGCTCAGCCTTGAGCATCTTCAATGTCCCGATCTACTCCCGCCCGCCCGATCTCGTGTCCTTCACGGAAGAAGAGCGTCAGGCGTCCGGCTTGATCTACGGCAGGAGGATCAACGGGAAGGCAATGCCCTACCATACCCGCCAGCAGATCGAGGAAGGGGCCCTTGCGGGGCAGGCACGCGAGATCGTTTATCTGAAGGATTGGGCGGACGCCTTCTTCATCCACATCCAGGGTTCCGGCCGGGTGCTGCTGGAGGATGGCAGCACGCTGCGCCTCACTTATGACGGGAAGTCGGGTTTGCCTTATACTGCTATCGGCAGTCTCCTGGTGCAGCAGGGCGCCTTCAGCCACGGCGAGATGTCGATGCAGTCAATCCGCCGCTGGATGGCCAAGCACCCGCGGGAGGCCCGCAGCCTGATGTGGCAGAACCAGTCCTTCATCTTCTTCCGGGAGGTGCAGCTGGAGCGGCAGGAGCTTGGAGCGCTGGGCGCGCAGCATGTCCAGCTGACACCTCGCGTCAGCCTTGCCATTGACCGGGGCGTCTGGATGCTCGGCACACCCGTCTGGCTGGACACGACGGTGCCGGCAGGTGATGAAGCTTCCATGACTTCGTTTCGCAACCTCCTGATCGCGCAGGACACCGGCAGCGCCATCAAGGGCTTCGCCCGCGGTGATGTCTATTGGGGATCAGGCGATGCGGCGGCTCGGATCGCAGGGCCCATGAAAAGCACGGGGCGGATGACCGTCCTGCTCCCGCATGCCGTTGCCGACGAACTGGGCCTCGCCCCATGAGCCGCAAGCCTCCCGATTTCGAACTCTGGCTGGAGGCGGCGAAGTCCATTAAGCCACTCCGCCATCGCGCGTCACGCAATCCTCCCGCACAGCCTTCAAGCGCTGCGCTGCCCGCCAAGAAACATGCCAGCATGCCCTCCGCGCCGCATGTGCACCGGCCGTCCCCGCTCTATAAGCCGCCGCCGCAAATCACCGGCCTCGACAGGCGGACGACCCAGCGCCTCACCCGCGGACAGGTGGAGATCGAACGCCGCTTCGACCTGCATGGCACCGGCGTCGAGATGGCGCGCGTCAACTTGCTGCGTTTCCTGCGCGAGTCCCAGGCCATGGGCGCGCGGGATGTTCTGGTCATCACCGGCAAGGGCGACTCGCCGTTCTCGCGCCACACGCTGCATGGCGCGGATCATTTTCACGCGCCCGAGCGCGGCGGCAGGCTGCGGCGGCTGGTGACGGAGTGGTTCCATGAGCCGGAATTCAGAAGTCTCGTTGCAGGATTCCAGCCGGCGCACCCGAAGCATGGCGGCGGCGGCGCCTATTATGTGCGCGTGCGGCGGATCAGGGACGGCGCATGACGCCGTTTGGTGACAGGATGCGGAAGCTGCGCGCCGAACGCGGCCTGACGCTGAAGGAGATGGCGGATGCAATCGGCGTTTCCTCCGCCTATTTGTCCGCCCTTGAGCACGGCAAGCGCGGGCGGCCCGGCTGGCACCTGATCCAGCGCATCCTCACTTATTTCAATATCATCTGGGATGATGCGGAGGAGGTGGTGCGGCTGGCGCGCATCTCGCATCCGCGGATCACCATCGATACATCGGGCCTTAATCCCAAGGCCACCGAACTCGCCAACCGCCTCGCCGATGATATCGGTAGGCTCGATGGCGCGGCACTTGATGAACTCCTCGGCGTGCTCGACCGGAAACGCCAGAAACCTAGAGGATGAACTTCGAGAGATCGGCGTTCTTCGCCAGCGTGCCCACATGCTCCTCGACATAGGCCTTGTCGATCACCACGGTTTCTCCAGGCCGGTCCGGCGCGACGTAGCTCACCTCATCCAGGAGCCGTTCCATCACGGTCTGAAGCCGGCGCGCGCCGATGTTCTCGATGCTCGCGTTGGTGTCGGCCGCAATCTGGGCGATGGCTGCGATGCCGTCATTCGTGAAGTCGAGGGTCACGCCTTCCGTCTGCAGCAGGGCGCGGTACTGGCGGATGAGGCTCGCCTCCGGCTCGGTCAATATCCGTTCGAGATCTTCGCGGTTCAGCGCCTTCAACTCCACGCGGATCGGAAGCCGCCCTTGGAGTTCCGGAAGCAGGTCGGAAGGCTTGGCGATGTGGAAGGCACCCGAGGCGATGAACAAAATGTGGTCTGTCTTGACCGGGCCGTGCTTGGTCGAGACGGTCGTGCCTTCGATCAAGGGCAGCAAGTCGCGCTGCACACCCTCACGGCTCACATCGGCACCTTGCCGCTCGGAGCGTGCACAGATCTTGTCGATCTCGTCGAGGAATACGATGCCGTTGTTCTCAACCGACTCGATGGCTTCCTGCACGATCTGATCCTGATCGAGAAGCTTGTCGGATTCCTCAGCTAGCAGCAGTTCATGGCTTGCTTTCACGGAGAGGCGGCGTGTCTTGGTGCGGCCGCCCAGCGCTTTGCCCAGCATTTCCGAAAGATTGATGACGCTTGCCGATCCGCCGGGCATACCGGGGATCTCGAAGCTGCCGGTTCCGGCATCCGCCACCTGGATCTCGATCTCCTTGTCATCAAGTTCGCCCGAACGCAGCTTGCGGCGGAAGGCTTCGCGCGTTGTCTCCGAAGCATTGGCACCGACGAGAGCCTCCACCACCCGGCGCTCGGCATTGAGATGCGCCTGCGCCTCGACATCCTTGCGGCGCATGGCTTTCGTCATGGCGATCCCGGCCTCAAGCAAGTCGCGCACGATCTGGTCCACATCGCGGCCTACGTAACCCACCTCGGTGAACTTGGTGGCCTCGACCTTGAGGAAGGGCGCATTCGCCAGCCTCGCCAGGCGGCGAGCGATCTCCGTCTTGCCCACACCCGTGGGTCCGATCATCAGGATGTTCTTCGGCATGACCTCATCGCGCAGCGGGCTCTCGAGCTGCTTGCGGCGCCAGCGGTTGCGGAGTGCGATGGCAACGGCCCGTTTGGCGTCGGTCTGTCCGACAATGTGGCGGTCCAGTTCCGAGACGATCTCGCGGGGGGAAAAATCGGTCATGATGTTCTTGCTCAGGCCGAGGCCAGGCTCTCCACCGTCAGGTTGTTATTCGTGTAGACGCAGATTTCAGCGGCTATGGACATGGCCTTGCGGGCGATCGCCTCGGCATCGAGGCCGCTGTCCGCCAGGGCGCGCGCGGCTGCCAATGCGTAGTTTCCGCCAGAGCCGATGGCGATGATGCCTTTTTCCGGTTCCAGTACGTCTCCGGTTCCGGTCAGCACCAGTGTCACGGATGTATCTGCCACGATCATCATGGCTTCCAGGCGCCGCAAGTACCGGTCGGTCCTCCAGTCCTTGGCCATGTCGACACAGGCGCGGGTGAGCTGGCTCGGATACTGCTCCAGCTTCGATTCGAGGCGCTCGAACAGCGTCATGGCGTCTGCCGTGGCGCCCGCAAAGCCGCCGATCACCTGGCCTGAGCCAAGTGGCCTCACCTTGCGGGCATTGCCCTTGATCACGGTCTGGCCCAGGCTCACCTGTCCATCACCCGCGATGACCACCTTGTTGCCCTTGCGAACCGAAAGGATCGTGGTGCCGTGCCATGTGGGGATTTCTGCCATCGGACATCCTTCTGATCGCCGTCGGCTTCATGTAGGCGGCCCGAGGGGCAAAGAAAAGCCAGTCTCAATGCCCGCTTGGCCATTTCGTCCCGCATCTGCTAAGAGGCGCGGCATTCAACAGCTGGAACTCAAGCGCCATGCGCCAGGCCACCATTGAACGGAAAACCACCGAAACCCGCGTTTCCGCAACCGTGGGTCTGGATGGCACGGGCGCCTATGACGTTAAGACAGGTGTCGGCTTCCTCGATCACATGCTTGAGCAGCTGTCGCGTCACTCGCTCATTGACCTGACCCTGAAGGCTGAGGGCGACCTTCACATCGACTTTCACCACACGGCGGAGGATTCCGGCATTGCGATCGGTCAGGCGGTGGCCAGGGCACTGGGCGACCGCAAGGGTATTCGCCGATATGCCAGCGCCCTCCTGCCGATGGATGGCACGCTGACCCGGGCCGCGATCGACGTTTCGGGCCGGCCTTTCCTGGCGTGGAAGGTGGAATTCACTGCTCCCAAGATCGGCGACTTCGACACCGAACTGGTGCGCGAATGGTTTCAGGCCTTCGCCATGAATGCCGGGATCACGCTCCACGTCGAGACCCTTTACGCCGACAACAGCCACCACATCGCGGAATCCTGCTTCAAAGCACTCGCACGCGCACTTCGCGAGGCCGTTGAGATCGATCCGCGGCAGAAGGACAGGATCGCCTCCACCAAGGGATCGCTGGCAGGCTAATGGCCCTCTTTACTGTTCTCGAACCACCGGACGGCCAGCCGGACCGTGTCGCCTTCATCCCCGAGGGCTTCTGCTGGTGGGCGTTCGGCTTGACCTTCCTCTGGGCGCTCTGGCATCGCATGTGGGTCGTCACGGCAATTCTCTTTGCTGTATTCACCGCGCTGAGCCTTGCCGTTGTCTATGAGGTGCTGGGCCCCGGGCTCGGTTCCCTGCTGCAGTTCGGACTTTCGCTGATCTTCGGTTTCGAGGCGTGGCGCCTGAAGGAATCATCACTCCTGCGCGCAGGTTTCCGGCGCGCCGGGCTGATCGAGGCGTCCCGTTTCGAGGCGGCGGAGCTTGCCTATTTTGCTGAAAGGGCACCGCCTCCACCGCCTTCCGCGCCTGCCCGCTACCGGACGGCCCCGGAAGATACGCTGGGCATCTTCAGCAATGTCTGAGGCGCGCGAGATGAGCCTCGCCATCATCGATTATGGATCGGGTAACCTGCATTCAGCCGCCAAGGCCTTCGAGCGCGCGGCGCGTGACAGCGGTCAGAACGCGAAGGTCAGCGTCACTTCCGACCCTGATGATCTCCGCACGGCCGAGCGCATCGTGCTGCCCGGTGTCGGCGCCTTCAAGGACTGCCGCGACGGTCTGAAGGCCGTGCCGGGCATGTGGGAGACGCTCGAGGAACAGGTCATGGTAAGGGCCAAGCCCTTCCTCGGTATCTGTGTGGGCATGCAGCTCATGGCCTCGCGCGGGCTCGAGCATGATGTGACGGAAGGCTTCGGCTGGATTCCGGGCGACGTGAAGCCGATCAGCCCGCGCGATCCGTCCTTCAAGATTCCGCATATGGGCTGGAACACGCTGGAGGCCTGCAGGCCGCACGCCCTGCTCGATGGCATTGCCCTGGGCGAGAACGGCCTCCACGCCTATTTCGTCCATTCCTATCACCTTGATGCTGGCGATGCCGCCCATGTGGTGGTGACGACGGAGCATGGCGCCACCGTGACCGCCATCGTCGGCCGGGACAATATCGCCGGAACGCAGTTTCACCCGGAGAAGAGCCAGGCCCTGGGCTTGGGCCTTCTCGCCAATTTCCTCACGTGGCGGCCATGATCCTGTTTCCCGCGATCGACCTCAAGGACGGGCAATGCGTGCGCCTGAAGCTCGGCGACATGGCCGAGGCCACCGTGTTCAACGACGATCCCGCAGCGCAGGCGAGGATATTCGAGCAGCAGGGTTTCAGCTGGCTTCATCTGGTCGACCTCAATGGTGCCTTTGCGGGCAGGCCGGTGAATGGAGCCGCCGTCGAGTCCATCCTCAAGGCCATTTCATTGCCGGTGCAGCTCGGCGGGGGCATCCGCAGCCTGGCCCATATCGAGGCATGGCTTGCGAAGGGAATCCGCCGGGTCATCTTGGGTACGGTGGCGCTGCGCGATCCCGCCCTGGTGGTCGAGGCCTGCCGCCTGTTTCCGGGCCGCATTGCTGTCGGCATTGACGCCAAGGGTGGCAAGGTTGCGGTCGAAGGCTGGGCGGAGACATCTGAATTGACCGCCATCGATCTCGCGAAGCGCTTTTCCGATGCGGGCGTCAGCGCCATCATTTTCACTGATATTGACCGGGACGGCGTGCTGAAGGGTCTAAATATCGATTCGACACTCGAACTTGCACGCGCGGTTCCGATCCCGGTCATCGGCAGCGGCGGCCTTGCCTCGATGGACGACATCCACCGCCTGCTGCAGCCCGACTGCCGCATCCTTGAAGGCGCCATCTCCGGCCGCGCGCTCTATGACGGGCGGATCGACGTGACGAAGGCGATGCAGCTCATCCGCGAGGCGCGCTGATGCTGAAGGCGCGCCTCATTCCCTGCCTCGATGGGAAGGACGGCCGCGTCGTCAAGGGCGTCAATTTCGTCGACCTGCGCGATGCGGGCGATCCTGTTGAAATCGCCAAGGCCTATGATGCCGCGGGTGCGGACGAGCTCTGTTTCCTCGACATCACGGCGACGCACGAAAACCGCGGCATCATCTTCGAGGTGGTGCAGCGCACAGCGGAAGCCTGTTTCATGCCGCTCACCGTGGGTGGCGGCGTGCGCACACTCGATGACATTCGCAAGCTCCTGCTGTCAGGCGCCGACAAGGTGTCGATCAATTCCGCGGCTGTCAGCAATCGTGATTTCGTGCGACAGGCGGCGGAAAAATTCGGCGCGCAATGCATCGTGGTGGCGATCGATGCCAAATCCGTAGCACCGGGAAAATGGGAAATCTTCACCCATGGCGGACGGCGGCCCATGGGCATCGATGCAGTGTCCTTCGCCCGTGAGGTCGTGTCGCTGGGGGCGGGCGAACTTCTTCTGACCTCCATGGACCGCGACGGCACGGGGCAGGGTTTCGACATCGAACTGACCCGCGCGGTAGCCGATGCGGTGAGCGTTCCGGTGATCGCCTCGGGTGGCGTCGGCACCCTCGATCATCTGGTTGAAGGCATTCGCGATGGCCATGCCGCGGCCGTCCTCGCCGCCTCGATCTTCCACTTCGGCACTTACTCAATCGGGGAAGCCAAGCGCCATCTTTCTGCCAATGGCATCCCCATGCGCCTGTGTTAGGAATTGCACATGACGGATCACAGGCTCCATGTTCTGGCTGCCCTTGCGGATGAGATCGCGAAGCGAAAATTCGTTTCGCCTGACCAGTCCTACACCGCGAAGCTTCTGTCCCAGGGTGTCGAGAAATGCGCCAAGAAGCTGGGCGAGGAGGCGGTGGAAACAGCTCTCGCCGCCGTCTTGCGCGACAAAACCCAGCTTGCCACCGAAACGGCCGATCTTCTCTACCACTTGCTCGTGCTGCTCGAAGCCTCAGGCCTCAACCTGGCTGAGGTGATGGACGAGCTCGCCCGGCGGCAAGGCGTGAGCGGCATCGCCGAAAAGGCCTCCCGCCCGAAGGACTGACCATGGAAGAACTCGTAAAGGAAGTCTCTCCGTTCCGGCGTTTCTCGCGGGACGAGTGGTCGGCGTTCCGGGCCGACACGCCCATGACCCTGACGCAGCAGGATCTCGATGAGCTGCGGGGCCTTAACGACCGGATCGACCTTGCCGAGGTGGAGACGATCTATCTACCCCTGTCGCGGCTGCTCAATCTCTATGTTGCGGCGACGCAAGGCCTGTTCCGCGCCACCAACAATTTCCTTCACCTCTCGGACCGTAAGGTGCCCTATGTCATCGGCATGGCCGGCAGCGTCGCGGTGGGCAAGAGCACGACCGCGCGCATCCTGCAGCGGTTGCTCGCCCGCTGGCCGAAGCACCCCAAGGTCGATCTGGTGACGACTGACGGTTTCCTCCTGCCCAACGCGATCCTGGAGCGCGAAGGGCTGATGACGCGGAAGGGCTTTCCCGAAAGCTACGATCTGCCCGCGATCCTTCGTTTCCTTTCGGACATCAAGGCAGGAAAGCGTAACGTCACGGCGCCGCTCTACTCTCACCTGACCTATGACGTGCTGAAGGACGATCGCGTGGTCATCGACCAGCCGGACATCCTCATCGTCGAAGGCGTGAACGTGCTGCAGACGGGCCGCCCCCCGCGTGACGGGCGCGGCATTCCGAATACATCCGACTTCTTCGATTTCTCGATCTATATCGACGCCGATCTCGAGGATCTGCGCACATGGTACATCGAGCGTTTCCTGACATTGCGCGACAGCGCGTTCCGGAACCCGAAGTCCTATTTCCACCGCTATGCGACACTCTCCGACGTGGAGGCGCATGACACCGCGCGGCGGATTTGGGACACCATCAACCTCGTCAACCTGCGCGAAAACATCCTGCCCACGAGGCCACGCGCCGATCTGGTGTTGCGCAAAGGAGCCGATCACTTCATCCGCAGCGTCTTCCTGAGGAAGCTATAGCAGCCCCTGTGCGCGGGCGTGGCTGGTGAGGTTGATCTCCGGCCTTGCGCCGATGTGGGAGATTACCTCAGCCGCTGCAAGCGAGCCGAGGCGGGCTGCTTCGGCCAAGGACTTGCCATTGGTGAAACCGTAGAGAAAACCGGCTGCGAAGAGATCGCCCGCACCGGTCACGTCCACCACCTTCTCCACCGGGTGAGCCGGGCTCGCATGCACCTCATCGCCCTTGACCACGATGCAGCCCTTCTCCGAGCGGGTGAGAACAGCAATCGGGCAATCCTTCGCGATCGCCTTCATGGCGCCGTCGAAGTTCTGCGTCTGGTAGAGCGACTTGACCTCTGTCTCATTGGCGAACACGATATCGATGTCATTGCGGATGAGGTCGAGAAAACTCTCCCTGTGACGCTCGACGCAGAAGGAATCGGAGAGCGTAATCGAGGTCTTGCGGCCGGCGCCGCGTGCGATCCGGGCTGCGAGCTTGAAGGCCTCCTTGGCCTCCGGCCGGTCCCAGAGATAGCCTTCCATGTATGTGACTTGCGAGGCCTCGACGACGGCTCTGTCGACGTCATGGGTGGTGAAGTTCACGCAGGCGCCGAGATAGGTGTTCATGGTGCGCTCGCTGTCGGGCGTCACGAGGATGAAGGAGCGCGCGGTGGCGGGTCCATCCTCCGCGGCTTGCGTGTCGAAGAAAACGCCTTGTGCGCGCATGTCATGCCGGAAGATGGCGCCAAGCTGGTCGGCCTTCACCTTTCCGAAATAGGCGGCTCTGCCACCCAGCGAGGCGACGCCGGCGGCCGTGTTGCCGGCCGAACCGCCGGAGACCTCTATCGCCTGTCCCATGCCGGCGTAGAGTTCTTCCGCGCGGGCCTCGTCGATCAGGTTCATGGAGCCCTTGACGAGGCCCTGGCGGCTCACGAAGCCCTCCTCCACCCGTGCGATCACGTCAACGATCGCATTGCCGATGCACAGGACATCGAAATCGGAACCCGCCATTACGTCTCTCCCAGCCAAACAATATCCCGAGTAGCGAAGCCCGCTTGCACTGGCAAGCCGGGGCCATTAGGAGGAGGTAATGCTGAAGGCAGCCTTCAAGGCCCTGGGTGACCTGTTCTCGCCTGAATTCAGCTCGGTGCTCCTTAAGGCGCTGGGCCTGACCCTTGCGCTGTTTGTCGTGCTGCTCATCGGCGTCCAGGTGCTGCTGGTGAGCCTTACGCAGTTCTCCTGGCCCTGGGCGGACTGGGTTCTGGGCGTGGGCACCGGGATTGCGCTGCTTCTCGCCTTCTTCTTCCTGATGTCCCCCGTGGCGGCGGCCTTTGCCGGCCTGTTTCTCGACACCATCGCCGAGAAGGTGGAGGCGCGCCACTACCCGCAGGATCCGCGCGGAACGCCCTTGCCGACGTCGCGTGCCATCCTGTTGGCATTGCAGTTCTTCCTCGTGGTGCTGGTGGTCAACCTCGCCGTATTGCCCGTCGTGTTGTTCGGCGTCGGCGCCATCGCGCTGGTCGCGGCCAATGCCTATCTCCTCAGCCGCGAGTATTTCGAAATGGTAGCGATGCGACACATGCCTGCGGAAGACGCGAAGATCCTCCGTCGTGAAAACGGGCCATCCGTGTTCTTGGCCGGACTGCTACCAGCTGCATTTTCCTTGATTCCCATCGTCAACCTGGTGGTGCCGCTGTTCGCCACCGCCTATTTCACGCATCTGTTCAAGTCGGTGCGGGCGTCTTCGGCCTGAAGCGGCAGATGTCGGAGATGAGGCAGCGCCAGCATTCGGGCTTGCGCGCCTTGCAGACATAGCGCCCGTGCAGGATCAGCCAGTGGTGCGCATGCCGCCCATAGGCCTTGGGCACCACCTTCAGCAGCTTCTCCTCGACCGCTAGAGGTGTCTTGCCAGGCGCGAGGCCGGTGCGGTTGCCGAGCCGGAACAAATGCGTGTCAACCGCGATTGTCGGATGCCCAAAGGCAGTGTTGAGGACGACATTGGCCGTCTTCCGGCCAACACCCGGCAAGGCCTCCAGCGCTTCCCGGTCGTCCGGCACCCGGCTGCCGTGCCTGTCGATCAGCTGCTGCGACAATTGGATCACGTTCTTCGCCTTGCCACGGAACAGGCCAATGGTCTTGATCATGTCGCGAACCGTATCTTCACCCAGCGCCACCATCTTTTCTGGCGTGTCGGCAATGGCGAAGAGCGGCTTGGTTGCGCGGTTCACACCTTCGTCCGTCGCCTGGGCTGAGAGCACCACGGCGACGAGCAGTGTAAAGGGATTCACGTAATGGAGTTCGCCCTGGGGTTCAGGATTGGCAGCATGGAAACGCCGGAACATTTCCTCGATTTCGGTTGGTTTGAGGCGGGTTGCTTTGGCCATGACGACAATGTTCCTTTGAGGAACGAGGGGTAGTACGGCGAATGGACCCAAGCAACAGCAAAGCCTGGCAGGCAACGCTCACACCCAACCGCAGCCTGAGCCGGGAGGGGTTCGTGGCCATCATGGTGCTTGTCGTGCTAGTGAATCTCGTGGTGGGCGGGCTGTTCATGGCTGTCGGCGCCTGGCCTGTGGCGGGCTTCGCCGGGCTCGATGTGCTGATCATATGGTGGGCCTTCCGCGCCAATTTCGCCGATGCGCGCCAGATGGAGCGGATCAGCATCACCGAGCATGAGCTGGTGCTGGACCGGCTGCGGCAGGACAAGCCCCAGGAGCAGCATCGCTTCGTCCGGCGCTGGGTGCGTGTGGAGCTGGAGGAAGACCGCGAGCGGGAGCTGATCGGCCGTCTCCTGCTCATTTCGGGTCCGACCCGCATGCAGATCGGCGAATTCCTGGCGCCGGAAGAGCGCAAGACGCTTGCGTCCGCCCTGAAATCTGCCCTCGCCATTCCCCGCATCTGATCAGCTTTCGGGTGGGCGGCAGCCCATCGGAAGGCTAGTCTGGCGGCATGAAAGACCTTCAGACACTCAGCCAGGCGGCGGAAGACTATGAACTCGTGCGGCAGAACCTCGACTGGCTGCGCGAACACTGGCGCGACCAGCCCTCCCTCGATTCGCTAGCGGAGCGGAACGGCATCAGTGCCGCCCATCTGCAGCGGCTGTTCATGCGTTGGGCGGGCTTGAGCCCCAAGGCCTTCGTGCAGGCCTTGACCATCGACCATGCCCGCAAGCTGCTGCGTCAATCAGCGAGCGTGCTGGACGCCGCCTATGAAGTGGGGCTTTCGGGCCCAGGCCGTCTGCATGACCTCTTCGTCACCCTGGAGGGCATGACGCCCGGCACCTACAAGGCGAAGGGCAAGGGGTTGGAGATCCGCTTCGGCTTTCATGACTGCCCCTTCGGCCGCGTCCTGCTGATGATGACGGAGCAGGGCATCTGTGGGCTGGCCTTCGCCGATCCCGGGCAGGAACCTGAAGCGCTTCTTGATATGCGCAGCCGGTGGCCTGACGCCAGCTATGTGGAAGATCCGTCAGCCACGGCACCCCAGGTCGTGCGGATTTTCAGTCCGGCGGCCTGGACAGCTGAAAAGCCGGTCCGCATCGTCTTCATCGGGACTGATTTCGAAACCCGCGTGTGGGAGACCCTGCTGAAGGTGCCACTCGGACGGGCGACCACCTATTCGGACATTGCCGGCCACATCGGGAACCCCAAGGCCTCGCGCGCCGTGGGCGCGGCCGTCGGCCGCAACCCGATCTCCTTCGTGGTGCCCTGCCACCGCGTTCTCGGCAAGTCAGGGGGGCTTTGCGGCTATCACTGGGGACTGACCCGCAAGCAGGCCATCCTGGGGTGGGAAGCGGGGCTGCTGGCTGGCTGAACAGCCGCTAAAGCCTCAGGCGCCGGATTTGCGCAGCCTCACGATGATGTCGATCCGGTCGATTTCGGTTCCCGGGGGGAGCTGCGGCAGGCCCTTGACCTCGAGCCCGGTCGCCCCGATGTCGACGAGCTGTTCCGTATCTTCGAGGTAGTAGTGGAAGTGGTTCGAGGTGTTGGTGTCGAAGAAGGTCCTGTCACCCTCGAAGGCGACCTCGCGCAGGAGCCCCGCCGCCTTGAACTGATTGAGTGTGTTGTAGACGGTCGCCAGCGAAACGTTGATCCGGGCGTCGAGCGCCTCGCGGTGCAGCGATTCGGCGCTGACATGCCGGTCGCCCGCACCGAACAGGATGGCGGCGAGCGACAGCCTCTGACGCGTAGGACGAAGGCCGGCCAGCCGCAAACGTTCGGCCAGTTCTGGGGTATCGCGTTTCATGTCGAGGGTCCTTATACGCGAAACTGCTTTCGCATTGCAAATGGAGCCACCGCAGGACACCAGGGCATGAACCAAACCGGGCTTGGACCTGAAATTTCCCTGTGATAGGAACGGAGAGACCCGGTGTTTCCGGTGAGGTCTTGGGGTCCAGAGGCAGAATGAACCAGCCGAAATCGCAGTATGACTACGAGGAGCTCCTTGCGTGTGGACGCGGAGAGTTGTTCGGCCAGGGAAATGCCCCGTTGCCGCAGCCCCCCATGCTGATGTTCGACCGCATCACCGAGGTCAGCCGGGACGGCGGCGCTGCTGGTCTCGGCAAGGTGGTCGCCGAATTCGATATCAGGCCCGACCTCTGGTTCTTTTCCTGCCACTTCAAGGGCGATCCCGTGATGCCGGGCTGCCTCGGGCTTGACGCCCTCTGGCAGATGACGGGCTTCTACCTCGGCTGGCTCGGCGAGCCTGGACGGGGCAGGGCACTGGGCGTGGGCGAGGTGAAGCTCACCGGCATGGTCACCCCGCTGATCAAGAAGGTGACCTACGAGGTCGAGATCACGCGGCTCATCCTGCGCAGGCTCAAGATGGCGGTATCGAATGGGATCATGAAGGCTGACGGCGAGACGGTCTATCAGGTCACCGACATGAAGGTGGGGCTGTTCCAGCCCTCACCCTGAGAAAGGAAGCAAAATGCGGCGTGTCGTCGTCACCGGTCTCGGCATCGTCTCGAGCATCGGCAGCAATGTTCAGGAAGTGCTGAATTCCCTCTACGAAGCGAAGTCCGGCATCGTGAAGGCCGATGACTATGAGAAACTTGGCTTCCGCTGCCAGGTTCATGGCGCGCCCAGTTTTGATCTTGAGAGCGTGGACCGCCGCGTGCGCCGCTTCATGGGCGATGGCGCGGCGTGGAACTATGCGGCCATGCAGCAGGCAATCGTCGATTCGGGCCTCGAGGATAGCGATGTCAAGAATGACCGGACGGGTATCATCATGGGCTCCGGTGGCCCGTCGACCCGCACCATCGTGCAGGCCGCGGACGTGACGCGTGACAAGGGGCCGAAGCGTGTTGGTCCCTTCGCGGTGCCCGCCGCAATGTCCAGCACCAATTCTGCAACGCTCGCCACACCTTTCGGCATCCGCGGGGTAAATTACTCGATCTCGTCGGCCTGCGCCACTTCGGCGCACTGCATCGGCAACGCGGCCGAGTTGATCCAGTGGGGCAAGCAGGACGTGATGTTCGCAGGCGGTGGTGAGGAACTCGACTGGACGCTTTCCGTGCTGTTCGATGCGATGGGAGCGATGTCGAGCAAATACAACGCCACGCCGGACAAGGCGTCGCGCGCCTATGACAAGAACCGCGACGGCTTCGTGATCGCGGGAGGTGCCGGTACCGTGGTCCTGGAGGAACTCGAGCATGCCAAGGCGCGTGGCGCGAAGATCTATGCCGAATTCGTGGGGTATGGCGCAACGTCGGACGGCTACGACATGGTCCAGCCCTCGGGCGAAGGCGCCGTCCGCTGTATGAAGCAGGCGATGACCGGCGTGGGCAAGATCGACTACATCAACCCGCATGCCACCTCGACGCCGATCGGCGACAAGAAGGAGATCGAGGCCCTCCGCGCCGTGTTCGGCGACAGCATGCCGCCGATCTCCGGCACCAAGTCGCTGACCGGCCACTCGCTGGGTGCGACCGGCGTCCAGGAAGCGATCTATTCAATTCTCATGATGAAGAACAACTTCATCTGCGAAAGCGCCAACATCGAGGAACTCGATCCCGAGTTTGCCGATGTCCCGATCGTCAGGAAGCGCATCGACAATGCGCGGATTGATACGGTGATGTCGAACAGCTTCGGTTTCGGCGGCACCAACGCAACCCTCGTCTTCCAGCGCTACAACGGCTGATTCATGACAAATGCACTTATGGCAGGCCGCCGCGGACTCATCATGGGCGTGGCGAATGATCACTCCATTGCCTGGGGAATCGCCCAGCAGCTCCACAAGCATGGCGCTGAGTTCGCCTTCACCTATCAGGGCGAAGTCTTCGGCCGGCGGGTGAAGCCGCTGGCGGAGTCGGTGGGCGCCGGCATTCTGCTGCCCTGCGACGTTGAGGATGTTTCGACCGTCGACAGCGTGTTCGATGCGCTGAAGGCCAAGTGGGGCACGATCGATTTCGTGGTTCACGCCATTGCCTTCTCCGACAAGAACGAACTCAAGGGCAAATATGCTGACACCAGCCGCGAGAATTTCGTTCGCACGATGGTGATCTCCTGTTTCTCTTTCACCGAGATCGCACGCCGTGCCGCCGCACTCATGCCCAATGGCGGGTCCCTCGTCACACTGACCTATGGCGGCTCGGTGCGTGTGATGCCGAACTACAATGTGATGGGCGTTGCCAAGGCGGCACTCGAGTCATCGGTCCGCTACCTCGCTGCGGATTACGGGCCACAGGGTATCCGTGTGAATGCCATTTCGGCAGGTCCCATGCGAACGCTGGCGGGCGCAGGGATCGGCGATGCGCGCGCCATGTTCGCCTTCCAGCAGGACCATGCGCCGCTCCGCCGCACCATTACGCTGGACGAGGTCGGCGGTGCGGGGCTCTATCTGCTCTCGCCACTGTCGGGTGGCGTCACGGGTGAAATCCACTATGTGGATTCAGGCTACAACATCATCTCCATGCCGCGGCCGGAAGACCTGAAGAATGGCGAGGCGAAGGCCATCTGAAAGGGCTCAGGAGTCGATGTAGTTGCTGGCCTCGAGGCTGGTGATCGTTGGGCTGCGGCCATTCAGTGGATTGTCCGGGTTCCATGAGAGTCTGGTTTCATAGAAGCGGCTTGCGAGTGCATCATACATCAGCAGGCGGCCTGCGAGGCTGTCGCCGATACTCAGGACTTCCTTGATCACTTCCATGGCCTGCATGGACCCCAGAATCCCAGGCAATGCGCCCAGAATCCCTGCTTCCTCGCAGGCCGGAAAGAGGCCGCGCGGCGGCAGTTCTCCCATCAGGCAGCGGTAGCTCGGAAATGGCGTGCCGTCGGGCAAGGCCTCATGCGGCTTGAAGGTCGAGATCTGTCCGTCGAACTGGCCGACGGCGGCGGTCACCAGCGTCTTCTTCGCGAAGTAGCAGGCATCGCTCACCAGAAAGCGCGTGGGGAAATTGTCGCAGCCGTCCGCGACGATGTCATAGCCCGCGATGATCTCCAGCGCGTTCTCCGCCGTGATGCGATGTGCATGTTCGATGACGTGAACATGCGGGTTGAGACCCTGGATGGTTTCGCGCGCGCTTGAGGTCTTGGGGAGGCCGACGCGCGACGTCTGATGAATGATCTGGCGCTGGAGATTGGACAGGCTCACGCGGTCATGATCGATGATGCCGAGGGTGCCGATCCCGGCTGCGGCCAGGTAATAGAGCAGCGGTGCGCCAAGGCCACCAGCGCCCACACAGAGAACCTTGGCATTCTTTAGTCTGTTCTGCCCCGGACCGCCGACCTCATGCAGCACAAGATGCCTTGCATAGCGTTCGATCTCATCGGAGGAGAGCGCCATCACCGCCTGCCGGAGGAGCCGAAGCCACCGGCTCCACGTGCGGTCTCGTCGAGGCTTTCTGTTTCGGCCCAGTGGATGCGGGTGACGGGCGCAATCACCATCTGCGCGATGCGGTCACCGCGCTGGATGACAAAATCCTCCTGGCCGAGGTTGATCAGCGGCACCTTCACCTCGCCCCGGTAATCGCAGTCGATGGTACCCGGCGCGTTGAGCACCGTCACGCCATGCTTCACGGCCAGGCCGGAGCGGGGGCGCACCTGCGCTTCGAAGCCCTGTGGTAGTGCGATGGCCAGTCCCGTCGGCATCAGGCAGCGCGCACCGGGCACCAGTGTTGCAGCTTCGGCAGCGCGCAGGTCCATGCCGGCAGCACCAGCGGTTTCATAAGCGGGAAGCGGCAAGCCTTCGCCATTGGGGAGCCGCATGATAGCGACGTGGATCATTCAGCGGCCTTCTGCTCTGGCGGCAGCATCCGCACCAGACGTTCCATCAGCCGCCGTGCCACCTCGTCTTTGCTCATCTCGGGCCAACTCTCGACACCAGAAGCCGAGACGAGGTGCACGGTATTCCGGTCACCGCCGAACACACCAGAGCCTGCGCTCACGTCATTGGCGATGATGAGATCGCAGCCCTTCTTGGCGAGCTTCTGGGCGGCATGCTCCGTGACACGCGATGTCTCCGCCGCGAAACCCACGACGATCCGAGGCCGCAGCTTGTGCCGGGAGATGGTGGCGAGAATGTCCGGGTTTTCGGCCAGTGCGAGAACAGGTGGTCCGCCTGCAGTCTTCTTCAGTTTCTCAGGCGCCTCGCTCGCAACGCGCCAGTCGGCCACGGCCGCGGTGAATATGGCGATGTCGGCTGGCATCTCGCTCTCGCAGATTTCGAGCATCTCGCGCGCGGTTTCAACTGGCATCACCTGCACGCCGGGCGGAACCGGAAGTGAGACCGGCCCGGAGACCAGAACCGTTTCCGCACCAAGCTCGACCGCGGCTTGGGCAATCGCATAGCCCTGCTTGCCGGAGGAGTGATTGGAGATGAAGCGCACGGGGTCGATCGGTTCTCGCGTCGGCCCCGCGGTGATCACCACCTTCCGGCCGGCCAGTGGCTGGGCGCGGGGCTGCAGCATGGTGATAATGGCGGAGAGGATTTCGCCCGGTTCCGCCATGCGGCCCGGCCCGAATTCGCCACACGCCATTTCGCCCTCGCCCGGGCCCACCAGCGTCACGCCATCGCGCTTCAGCGTCTCGATGTTGCGCTGGGTCGCCGGGTGACGCCACATGCGGACATTCATGGCAGGCGCGATCAGCACGCGCTTGTCGGTGGCGAGAAGGGCCGTGGAGGCAAGATCGTCCGCAAGGCCATTGGCCATCTTCGCCATCAGGTCGGCGGTGGCGGGTGCGACCACCACGAGGTCGGCCGCGCGCGAGAGCTGGATGTGGCCCATCTCCACCTCGTCGGTGAGGCTGAAGAGTGCGGTATAGACCTTCTCGCCCGACAGGCCCGCCAGCGACAGCGGTGTGACGAATTCCTCCGCCGCGCGCGTCAGGATGATGCGGACGCGGGCGCCGCGCGTCTTCAGCAGGCGCACCAGTTCATGCGTCTTGTAGGCGGCAATGCCGCCGCCGATGATGAGAAGGACGGACTTTCCGGCGAGCGATGTCATGGCGCCATTATGCCAGCAATCCGCCCGCCCTGCCAACCTGCCCTCAAATGGCGAGCTTGACCGCGATCACCGCAAGCGAAATGGCG
>JBEILC010000019.1:0-26301 GCA_040379425.1 Hyphomicrobiales bacterium | reverse complement strand
CGAAGACGCGCCCGCGCTTGCCGCCGGCTACACCTCCATGGCGCCGTCCACGGCTTCAGACATCGGCCGCACCGCGGCTGAGACCGTGTGGATGGGGGAGAGCACCGCCGCGGTTGCAGAAGCCATCAAGGTCAGCCGCCGCACCCAGCGGATCGCCAAGGAAAACTTCGCGCTGGCTGTCGGCTACAATGTGCTGGCCGTGCCGCTCGCCATGGTGGGGCTCGTCTCGCCGCTGGTGGCAGCCATTGCCATGTCCACCTCCTCCATCATCGTCATCGCCAACGCGCTCCGCGTGGGGCTGGGCCAGACGGCTAAGCCCGCAGCGCCGCGTACTCAGACCAGCGAAGCGGAAACGGCCAAGCTGAGGAACGCCGCATGACCGGACTTCTGTACTTGATCCCCGTCGCATTGTTCCTCGGCGGCCTGGGCCTTGCCGCCTTCATCTGGTCGCTGAAATCCGGCCAGTACGACGACCTGGAAGGCGCCTCCTGGCGCATCCTGCAGGACGACGACGACGAACCAAAACCGTGATCTGCGTCACCGTCAATTTGCCTCAAAGTTCGTAATACTCAGTCTTTGACAAGCGGGCGTCGGCGGTCGGAAACTCCCTCCCCGCGGCAAACGGGAGGATTTTCGATGACGGCCCAGCATGCAGAACAATCATGCCTTCCCCTTCCTCTCTCCCCCATGGGCACGGGGGCGAAGAAGAATCAACGGGCCGGAACCCTCCGCCTCCTCCTCGCCACCCTCCTCGCAGTCTTCTCCGCCGCCGTCCCGGCCTTGGCCGCCAAGACCTTCCCCATCGCGCAGTTCAGCTTCTTCCTCAGCGACTATGATTTCGAACTTTCCCGCATCGCCAAGGACCTGGAGCGCACCGAGCCCGAGATCCTGAATGACATCGCCGCCGCAGAAGCAGCGTCCAACGCGCGCCTTGCCGCCGCGTCGATGGAACAGCTCCTCACCCTCCGCACGACTGACGGCCAGCTGTGGCTCCGCCTCGCCCGCCAGCTGAGCGTCGCTACACCGCTGAACGATTCAGACGGCTACGCGCTCCCCTCCAAGATCATCGCGGCGGGCCTCAAGGCCTACACCATGCTTTCCTCTCCCCAGGAAGAGGCCGAGGCGCTGGACATTGCCGCGCAGGGCTTCGTCAAGCGGGAGATGTGGCGTCCCGCGCTGACCGCCTACAAGGAGAGCTTGAAACTCGCCGAGAACCCTGCCCTCCGAGCAACCTACGAGCAGCTCCGCGCCGACCGAGGCTTCCGCGTCTCGGACTACCGCATCGACACGGATGTGACGCCGCCGCGCGCCTGCTTCGAGATGTCGGAGCCCCTCTCCCGCACGGTGACGGACTTCACCTCCTATGTCACGCAAGCCCCGGGCCCCGTCGCCGCGGTCACGGCGGAAGGAACCAGGCTCTGCGTCGAAGGCCTGAACTATGGCGAGCGCTATTCCATCACCGTGCGCCGGGGCCTTCCCGCATCGATCGATGACACCACAGCGAAAGACGCAACATTCGAATTCTATGTGCGCGACCGTTCGGCCTCCGTGCGCTTCACCGGCAATGCCTATGTCCTGCCCCGCACCGGCCAGAGCGGCATTCCGCTGATCTCGGTCAACAGCAAGGAGGCGAAGCTCGCGCTCTACCGCATCGGTGACCGCAACCTGATCGCCAGCGTCTTCTCCTCGGACTTCCGCACCCAGATCAGCGGCTACACCGCAAATGACATCGCGAGCCAGAACGGCAAGCTCGTCTGGCAGGGCACGCTTGAAACGCCCTCGCCCCTGAACCAGGACGCAACCATCGCCATCCCCGTGAACGAGGCCATCGGCAAACTGGAACCTGGCCTTTATGTGATGACGGCGGAGCCGGCACAGCGCCAGTCCGAAAGCTATGTGAACATCGCCACGCAGTGGTTCGTGGTGTCGGATCTCGGCCTCTCCACCATGAATGCCAAGGACGGCCTCCACGTCGCGGTCCGTTCCATCGCCACCGCCGCACCCGTCGCCAATGCCAGCGTCAGGCTCATTGCCCGCAACAACGAAGTACTGGCCGACTCCACGACCGATGCCTCGGGCAATCTCCTGATCGATGCCGGGCTGATGAAGGGTGAAGGCGGTGCCGCTCCCGCCCTGCTCGTCGCACGCTCGGGCGAAGGCGACTACAGCTTCATCGATCTCGCCCAGCCCGCCTTCGACCTGACCGACCGCGGCGTGGATGGCCGCGCCGCACCTGGCCCCGTCGATGCCTTCGTCTATGCCGAGCGCGGCGTCTACCGCCGTGGCGAGACGGTGCATGCCACCGTGCTGCTGCGTGACGACAAGGCCAACGCCATGCCCGGAACGCCGCTCACACTCGTGGTGGAGCGCCCCGATGGCGTCGTCTTCATGCGCCAGCCCCTCGATGACAAGGGTGCGGGCGGCTACAGCCACAGCTTCGAGATCGCGGCGGGCGCGCAAGGCGGCACCTGGCGCATCAAGGCGCTGACCGATCCCAACGCCGCCGCCGTGGGCGAGACCTCCTTCCTTGTGGAAGATTACATTCCCGACCGCATCGAGTTCGACCTCACCTCGAAGACACCCCGCGTCACACCTGCGCAAGGGCTCAAGCTCACGGTCGATGGCCGTTATCTCTTCGGCGCACCGGCCGCAGGGCTCGATCTCGAAGCCAATGTGGCGATCACGGCGGACAACGCGCCCTTCCCCCAATGGAAGGACTACAGCTTCGGCCTGATGGACGAGCGCCCGGACACGATCCAGGTGATGGCGGAAGGCCTGCCCCAGACCGGCATCAACGGCCGCGCCGATCTTGAGATCGCGCTGCCGGAACTCCCGGTCACCACGAGGCCCTTGAAGGCCGATGTCGCCGTGCGCCTGCGTGAGCCCGGCGGCCGCGCGGTGGGGCGCACCGCGAGCCTGCCCGTCGAAGCGAGCCAGCCGATGCTCGGCATCATGGCGGGCTTCGAGGATGGTTCTGCACCCGAAGGCCAGGCCGCGAGCTTCAGCGTGATCGCCGTCGATCCCGCCGGAAAGCTCGTGCCCGCCGCCGGCGCCAGCTGGACGCTGAAGCGCCTCACGCGGGACGGGCAGTGGTTCAACACCGATGGCTCATGGCGCTGGGAGGCGGTCACCCGCACCTCCAAGCTCGCCAATGGCACGCTGGACATCACAGGCTCAGGCCCCACGCCCTTCGCGCAGACGCTGTCCTGGGGCGAGTACCGCCTTGAGATCGCGGCCCAGGGCATGAGCCCGGTCTCCATCGACTTCTCCGCTGGTTACTACGGTGGTGAGTCCGACACGCCGGACACGCTGAAGCTCGCGCTCGACAAGACAGGTGTTAAGACCGGCGACACGGTGAACCTCAAGATCGAGGCGCGCTATCCCGGCAAGGCCACGATCCGCATCGTGGGCGAACGGCAGCTCGCGGTGCGCGAAGTGGATGTGCCCGAAGGCGGCATCACCATCCCCTTCACCGTCGAAGAGGGATGGGGCACCGGCGCCTATGTGCTGGCAAGCCTGTTGAAGCCCATGGACGTCACAACCAAGCGCATGCCGTCCCGCGCCATGGGTGTCGCCTGGTTCGGCATCGACCGCGCCGCGCGCACGCTCAATGTGACGCTCTCGACGCCCGAGTTGACCAAGCCCCGCAACAAGCTCACCGTGCCGGTGAAGCTCGGAAACTTGAACCCGGGCGAAGAGGCCTTCGTCACCGTCGCGGCAGTCGATGTCGGCATCCTCAACCTCACCCGCTACGACCCGCCCTCGCCCGACAATTTCTACTATGACCAGAAGCGCCTCGCCGCCGATCTCCGGGACATTTACGGCCAGCTGATCGACGGCATGCAGGGCGAGCGCGGCAAGCTCCGCTCCGGAGGTGACGGCGGTGCGGCCTTCAATGCGCCTCCGCCCACCCAGAAGCCGCTCGCCTTCTATTCCGGCATCATCAAGGTCGCGGAAGACGGCACGGCCTCGGTCGATTTCGACATCCCCGCCTTCAACGGCACCATCCGCGTCATGGCGGTGGCGTGGAGCGCGGGCAAGGTCGGCCATGCGTCGAAGGACGTGATCGCGCGTGACCCGGTCGTCGTCTCCGGCACGCTGCCGCGCTTCCTCGGCGTAAGCGACAGTTCCGAACTCCGCTTCGACATCGTCAACGCGGAAGCCCCGGCGGGCGACTATACTCTGGGCGTCTCGATTGACGGTCCCGTCTCGGCGGAGACCGCAGCCCGCATCCAGAAGCTGACGCTTGGCGCCACTGGTGCGCGCGCCTCGATCATCGTCCCTGTCAGGGCCACCGGCCTCGGCACGGCGAGCGTCATTGCGACGCTCAAGGGCCCGGGCGACATATTGCTCGACCAGGACTATGTGCTGGGCGTGACACCCGCCAACCCGCCGGTCACCCGCCGCACCACCTTGCCGCTCATGGCCAATGGCGGAGCACTCACCATCGGCAAGGATCTCCTGTCGGACATGCTACCGGGCACGGGCTCGATCGCCCTCTCGGTCAGCCCGCTGCCGCAGCTTGATGCCGCGGGCCTCGTGCGCGATCTCGACCGCTACCCCTATGGCTGCTCGGAGCAGACGGTGAGCCGCGCGCTGCCGCTGCTCTATCTGAGCGAGATCGGCGTTAGCGAGAAGGACATCGATGGCGAGTTGAAGCAGCGGATGCAGGAGGCCGTGACGCGGCTGGCGGACCGCCAGTCGGGTGCGGGCTCCTTCGGCCTTTGGTCCGCCTATGACGGCGGCAGCCTCTGGCTTTCGGCCTACGTGACGGACTTCCTGCTGCGTGCCCGCGAAAAGGGCTTCGCGGTGCCGGAGGACACGCTGGTGGGCGGCCTCGACTACATCCGCAACATGGTCGGCAACGCACCGGACATCGAGGAGGGCCAGGGCCAAGACATGGCCTATGCGCTCTATGTCCTCGCCCGCGCTGGTCGTGCCCCCGTGGGCGACCTGAAATACCTCGCGGATACCAAGCTCAAGGGCTTCGGCTCGCCGCTGGCCCGCGCCCAGCTCGCCTCCGCCCTCTCCATGCTGGGCGACAGCGAACGCGCCGACACCGCCTTCGCCGCGGCCATCGAGGCGCTGGGCCAGGAGGTGGAGAGCGCGCAGCGCAGCCAGTACCGCAGTGACTACGGCAGCGTGCTGCGTGACTCCGCCGCGATCCTCGCGCTCGCGACGGAAGCCAAGGCGAAGCCGGAGGTCATCCGCACCGCCATGAGTGCCGTCGAGGTGGAGCGTGCCCGCACCTCCTATGCCTCCACGCAGGACATGGCCTGGATGGTGCTTGCCGCCCGCGCCGTGGCAGGAGATGCCAAAGCCATCCGGCTTGATGTTGCAGGCAGCCCGCATGAGGGCGGCTTCAACCGCATCTACCGCGAGGACGCGCTGGCGCAGGACGTGCGCGTCGCCAACTCCGGCGCAGAGCAAGTACGCGCCACAATCGCCATCTCGGGCGTACCTTTCGTGCCGGAGCCTGCCTCCTCCAACGGCCTCACCGTGGAGCGCAAGTACTACCTGCCTGACGGCCAGGAGGCCGACATCGCGCGGGTGAAGCAGAACACGCGCCTCGTCGTGGTGCTGAGCGTGATGAAGGCGGGTGGCAACCCGGAAACCGGCAACTACCTGCTCGTTGACCGCCTGCCCGCGGGCCTCGAAGTCGAGAACCCCGTGCTTGTGGCCTCGGGCAGCACCGCCAACATCCCCTGGCTCACCGACACCACATGGCCCACCTACACCGAGTTCCGCGATGACCGCTTCGTGGCGGCCTTCAACGACTCGACAGGAAAATTCGCCTATATGGTCCGCGCCGTCGCCCCCGGCCAGTACAGCCACCCCGGCGCCTTCGTCGAGGACATGTACCGGCCGGAGATCAACGCCCGCTCCGCTTATGGCACCATGACGGTCGAACGGCCCTGACATGACACGCAAGAGCTGGCAGCTCCGCCTCTATGCGGGCTTGCTCTTCGCCATCCTCTCCGTCAATGCCGTGGGCTTCACGGCCACCGAGACGCTGCGCCGCTTAGGCCCCGTGCCGCTTGGCGAAGCCATCACCTATTCAACCCTCGTGGTGGACCGTAATGGCAAGCTGCTCCGCCCCTTCATCACCAAGGATGGCTACTGGCGTCTGCCGGTCACGAGCACAGAGGTGGACCCGCGCTTCCTCCAGATGCTCATCGCCTATGAGGACAAGCGCTTTTACGAACATGGCGGCGTCGACCTCAAGGCGCTGGCGCGTGCCGCCTGGCAGGCGTTCACCTCCGGCCGCATCGTCTCCGGCGGCTCGACGCTGACCATGCAGGTGGCGCGGCTATTGGAACCGCGCCCCGAGCGCCGCCTCTCCGACAAGCTCGCGGAGATGATCCGCGCCGTACAGATCGAGCAGCGGCTCTCGAAGCAGCAAATCCTTGATCTCTATCTCACGCTCGCCCCTTATGGCGGCAACATCGAGGGTACCCGCGCCGCCTCGCTCGCCTATTTCGGCAAGGAACCAAGAAGGCTGTCGACCGCCGAGGCCGCCCTTCTCGTGGCTCTTCCGCAAGCCCCTGAGTACCGCCGCCCGGACCGCCATCCGGAACGCGCTGCCACCGCGCGCAACCGCGTCATCGCGAGGCTCGCCAGTGACGGCCTCGTCAATGCCGACCAGGCGGAAGCCGCCAGCGTGGAGGGCGCGCCCAAGGGCCGCCTCACCTTCCCGATGTTCGCCCCCCATGTGGCGGAACGCCTCGCTAAGCAGGCGCCCCCCGGCAGCGTGCAGGACACCAGCATCGAACGCGAATTGCAGTCATCCCTCGAGACGCTGGCCCGCGAACGAGCCCTGGCGATCGGCTCCGGCGTCGCCGCCGCCATTCTCGTCGCTGACAACCAGACGGGCGAGATCCGCGCCCATGTCGGCGGTACGGGCTATTTCGATGCGATCCGCGCGGGGCAGATGGACCTCGCCTCCGCCATCCGTTCGCCGGGCTCCACCCTCAAGCCCTTCATCTACGGCCTCGCCTTCGAGGATGGCGTGGTCCACCCCGAAACGCTGATCGATGACCGCGCCATCCGCTACGGCGCCTATGCGCCCGAGAATTTTGATGACAGCTTCCACGGCACGGTCACCGTGCGCACAGCACTGCAGCAGTCGCTCAATGTTCCCGCATTGCAGATCCTGAATGTGGTCGGCCCGGACCGGCTCAGCGCCAGGCTCACCAATGCCGGCGTCAAGCTGGTGCTGCCAGAGAATGCGGGCCCCGGCCTCGCGGTGGGCTTAGGGGGAGCGGGCGTGCGCCTCACCGATCTCACCGCACTCTACGTGGCGCTGGCGCGCGGCGGCGAACCCGTCTCGCTCAGCTGGCAGGTGGAGGAGCGCCGCAACGCGCAGCCGCTCCGCCGCCTGTTCGAGCCCTCTGCCACCTGGATGATTGGTGACGTGCTGAAGGGTGCTCCCACGCCACAGAATGCACTCGGCGGCCAGATCGCCTTCAAGACCGGCACCTCCTATGGTTATCGTGATGCCTGGGCTGTTGGCTATGACGGCGCAACCACCATCGCCGTCTGGGTCGGCAGGCCTGATGGCGCGGCCGTTCCCGGCGTCGTAGGCCGGCTTGCCGCAGCGCCGATCCTGTTCGAGGCGTTCCAGCGTTTGGGGCCATCGCGCGAGCCCTTCCCCAATGCGCCGCCCGGCACCGTCATCGCCCGCACGGTGGAGCTTCCCGCTGCCCTCCAGCGCTTCCGCCCCAACGCGCTGCCGCAAGTCGCCAGCACGGCCTCAGGCGATGCGCCGCCAGCCATCGCCTTCCCGCCCGATGGCGCCCGCATCGAGCTCGGCCCCGATCCCGCCATGAGTCTCAAGGTCTATGGCGGCACACCACCATTCACCTGGCTCGCCGACGGCGTTCCCATCGCATCGCGCGAATTCCGCCGCGACACATTCTGGGAACAGGCCACCAAGGGCTTCTCCCGCCTGTCCGTCATCGACGCCAAGGGCAAGACCGCAACGGCCCGCGTGCGCGTGGAGTAGAAAAGGCGCATCGAGCCAAGCCACGTCGTGACCCCGGATCTGGACGACTGAAGCATTTGGCGTAAACTGTCCGCCATGCGCACTCTGACGAAGCGACTTGCCATTGAGCCCCTCACACTTGCCCATGTAGATGAACTCATTGGCCTCACCGATCCGCTGATGAACGCCCACTTCCCGGCAGGTGACGCGCCGACGGACCTTCATATGCTCCGGTCTCAGTTCGAGGCAATGCTCGCGGGTCTGGCCCAGCCTCGCCCGGGTGAGAGATTTCGCAACCATGCTGTCAGACGGATCGATACCGGCCACTGCATAGGCCGGTTGGAAGCCTTCGGGCACGGCAACGCGGAACGGGATGCCGAGATCGCCTTCCTGTTCGTGCCGGAGAGCTGGGGCTTCGGATATGCCAGTGAAGCCGTCCAGTGGCTGCTGAACCACGTAGCGGCGGAACATGATGTGCTGCGCTTTTGGGCCTGCGTCACGCCCTCAAACCAAAGGTCTCTGGCGCTGCTTCACCGGCTCGATTTTTCGGTCGCCGGGCAGGATCAACGACCGAACCTCGCCAGCCATGAAGACGGCGACATGGTGCTCATGCAGCAGTTCTCCCCCGCACGAAGCTATGCTACGCGCACTCACCACTCACCCTCAGGATCCCTGCCCATGACCGACACGCCCTGGACCGCCCGCCCCACCCACCGCGACTGGCTGATGGGCAAGGCCAACGCCCTCTTCGATCTTTTCCAGCACAATGCGGTGAACCCGAAGGGCGGCTTCTTCGATCTCGATGCGGCGGGAAAGCCTTACGGAAACCTCCGCCAGATCCACGCCACCGCACGCATGGTGCATTGCTTCGCACTGGGAGAGAAACTCGGCCGCCCCGGCTCCGCCACCATCGTGGACCACGGCATGCGCTTCCTGTGGGAAGATCACCGCGATCAGAAGCATGGTGGCTATTGCTGGTCACTCGATAACGATGGCTACAAGGATGATTCAAAGCAGGCCTATGGCCACGCCTTCGTGCTGCTCGCCGCGTCCGACGCAAAGCTCATGGGCCACCCGCTGGCGGACCGCATGCTGGCCGACATCACGGAGATCCTCGAAACCCGCTTCTGGGAAAAAAGGCACGGCGCCGTCTCGGAGGAATATGCCCGCGACTGGTCGAAGATCACGGATTACCGCGGCCAGAACTCCAACATGCATCTGACGGAAGCGCTGATGGCCGCCTTCGAGGCGACGGGCGAATCCCACTATCTCGACAAGGCCAAGCGCATCGCCGCCATGATCATCGGCCGCCACGCCGCCTCGCTCGACTACGTGGTGGCAGAGCATTTCGATTCCAGCTGGAACATCGACAAGGCCTACAAGGGCTCGGACATGTTCCGCCCCGCCGGCACCACGCCGGGCCACTGGCTCGAATGGTCACGGCTCATGGCGCAGCTCTGGGTGCTCGATGGCCGGAAGGAGGCCTGGCACATCGAGGCGGCGCAGAAGCTCTTCCGCAGCGCCGTCACGCGTGGCTGGGACAAGGAGAAGGGCGGCTTCTGGTATACGCTCGACTTCGACAACCACCCCGCCCTCACCCACAAGATCTGGTGGCCCGCCACGGAAGCAATTGGCGCCGCCGCCTTCCTCAGCGCGCTGAAGCCAGATCCCTTCGTCGAGGATTGGTACCGCAAGGTCTGGGACTTCTCGGCCAGCTACTTCATCGACCCCGCGAACGGCGGCTGGTACGGCGAGTTGGGCGATGACCTGAAGCCCATCGACAAGTTCTTCACCGGCAAGCCCGACATCTACCACGCGCTCCAAGCCTGCCTGATCCCGCTCTATCCGGCAACAGGCAGCCTGATGCGGGCGATCGGGGCTTAAGCCCCTTCCTCCCGCTTCAGGTCCGGCGGCGTCGCCTCGTCCTTGAGCGCGGCCAGCACGGCGTCGAGGCTCATCGGCGTCTGGTTCTGCGAACCCAGGCGGCGGACGTTCACCGCGCGCTCGTCCATCTCGCGTTTTCCGACGACGAGGATGACCGGGACCTTGCCGACCGAGTGTTCGCGGACCTTGTAGTTGATCTTCTCGTTGCGGAGATCAGCCTCGGCACGGAGCCCCGCCTTCCGCAGCATGTCGCGCACCTCGAGCGCATAAGGATCGCTCTCGGAGGTGATGGTCGCCACCACCGCTTGCGTGGGTGCGAGCCACAGCGGGAAGTGCCCCGCGAAATGCTCGATGAGGATGCCGAGGAAGCGCTCCATGGAGCCGCAGATGGCGCGGTGGATCATCACCGGCGCCTTCTTCTCACCGTCAGCGCCGATGTAGAAGGCGCCGAAGCGTTCGGGCAGGTTGAAGTCCACCTGCGTGGTGCCGCACTGCCAGTCACGGCCGATGGCGTCACGCAGCACATATTCGAACTTGGGGCCGTAGAAGGCGCCCTCGCCCGGGTTCACAGCGGTCTTGATCTTGCCGCCGGACTCGGACGCGATCTGCTCCAGTACCTTGGACATGATGGCCTCGGCGCGGTCCCAGGCCTCGTCCGAGCCCACGCGCTTTTCAGGCCGGGTCGAGAGCTTGACCACGATCTGCTCAAAGCCAAAGTCCTTGTAGGTGGAGAGGATCAGATCGTTGATCTTGAGGCATTCCTCCGCCATCTGGTCTCCGGTGCAGAAGATATGCGCATCATCCTGCGTAAAGCCGCGCACGCGCATGAGGCCGTGGAGCGCACCCGACGGCTCATAGCGGTGGACATTGCCGAATTCAGCAAGCCTGAGCGGCAGCTCGCGATAGGAGCGGAGCCCGTGCTTGAAGATCTGCACATGGCCGGGGCAGTTCATCGGCTTGATGGCGAAGACCTGCTCGTCCTCGGTGTCATCGCCCGCCGAGGTGGCGGCGAACATCGACTCCTTGTACCAGCCCCAGTGGCCAGAGGTTTCCCACAATGACTTGTCGAGAAGCTGCGGCGCGTTTACCTCGTCATAACCGAGCTTCGAGAGCCTCCGGCGCATATAGGCGATGAGCTGCTGGAACATGGTCCAGCCCTTGGCATGCCAGAAGACCACGCCGGGGCCCTCCTCCTGGAAGTGGAACAAGTCCATCTCGCGGCCGAGCTTGCGGTGGTCGCGCTTCTCGGCCTCTTCCAGTGCATGGAGATAGGCCTTGAGGTCATCCTCCTTGGCCCAGGCGGTGCCGTAGATGCGCGTCAGCATCTGGTTCTTCGAATCGCCGCGCCAATAGGCGCCTGCCACCTTCATCAGCTTGAAGGCGGTGCCGATCTTGCCGGTGGACGTCATGTGCGGGCCGCGGCATAGGTCACTCCAGCCGCCCTGGTCGTAGAACTTGATGTCCTGGCCCTGCGGGATCGCATCGACCAGTTCCATCTTGAACAGCTCGCCCTTCTGGCGGAAGAATTCCTTGGCTTCCCCGCGCGTCTTCGTCGTCTTGGTGAAGGGTTTGTCGCGCTGGATGATCTCGCGCATCTTCTTCTCGATCGCGGCGAAATCCTCCGTGGTGAAGGGCTCGTTGCGGAAGAAGTCGTAATAGAAGCCATTCTCGATGACGGGGCCGATGGTCACCTGCGTGCCCGGGAACAGATCCTGCACAGCCTCCGCCAGCACATGCGCGCAGTCATGGCGGATGAGCTCGAGGGCTTCCGGGTCGTCGCGCGTCACGATTCGAAGCGTCGAATCGGCGGTGATGGGATCGGCAAGGTCGACGAGCGTGCCATTGACGATGGCTGCAACGGCTTTCTTTTCGAGGGACTTGGAAATGGATGCTGCCACATCGCGGGCGGAAACCCCGGGTTCAACCTGGCGCGAAGCGCCATCGGGGAAGGTCAAGCTGATCATGTCTGTCCTCCTGCTCACTCCCGCCCACGAGTGCGGGTAAGCGAAATCAATGGTTTAGATTGCGGAAGAGCCTTTAGGACGCGCGCGCGCCCGGGTCAAGCATCATAATCCAGCGAACATAGCCACCATTACGTGTAACCCGCCATTAACCTTACGATTTGTATTTCTCTCCATATTGGTTCCCTGAAAACCCTCAAGGAGGCTCCATTGAGACATTCCCTACTTCTCCCGGCGCTGGTCGCCACGGTGATCACCGGCATCACGCCGGCCCTTGCGGCAGACTTAGACCTGCCGCCCGAATTCCGCTCCTCGACCTTCGAAATCTATGGCGGCGTCTTCGGCGCGGCGAACACGATCCGCAGCGACTACGCCGAAGTCGGGGCTGGCGGCATCAAGGGAGATGTCGACGGCACCGGCTTCGCCTACGGTATCAGGGGCGGTTTCGACTACGTCATGGACGGTTGGGTCGTGGGTGCCGTCGGTGACTGGAACTTTGGCGGAAGAGTTGCCGAAGATGAAACAGTCAACGGAGAAGTTGATCTTCGCAACCTCGGCACGCTCCGGGCGCGTACCGGTGTCATGCTCGGCAATTCGCTCTTCTACCTGACGGGCGGTCTCGCCCGAGCCGAGATCGACCTCAGCATCCAGGAAACAACAACACCCGGTATCGTCGGCAGCGGGAACTATTGGAGCACAAGCTGGACAGTGGGCGGCGGCATCGACGTCTCGATCACCGACTCGCTCTCGCTGGGCGTCGAGTACCTTTATGTGGACGTGAAGGACAGGACATTTACGCTTCCAGTTCCAGGCACCCCTCCAACAACTTCGGCTGTCGATTTTGACGTCGACACCATCCACACCATCCGCGTGGGCATGAACTACGCCTTCTCGATCTGAGCCATCCGCTCAGCGGGTATCAGAGGGGCTCTCCGGAGCCCCTCTTTCATTTGGGGGCTGTTTCATGCGCCACACTGGCCCTTCATAGACCTCCGGCACCGGATCGAAGCCGGACTGGCCCCAGGGATGGCAACGACAGGCACGCGCGAAGCCGAGGGCCAGCCCCCGGCCTGCGCCATGGCGGCGGATCGCGTCGCTCGCATATTCGGAACAGGTCGGTAAATAGCGGCAGCGCCGGCCGATCAGGGCCGATAACGTCAGCTGGTAGAGGCGGATGAGGGCCAGCAGAATGGTTTTCATGATGCGCTACCCGGCATATAGGGGCTCCCATGGCTGAGACTCAACCCGACATCCTGTTCATCATGGCCGACCAGCTGGCGGCCCAGTTCCTGCCCTTCCACGGCCACAAGCTAGTGAAGACGCCGAACCTCTCGCGTCTCGCCGCCGAGGGGGTCGTCTTCGAGAACGCCTACTCGACGAGCCCGCTCTGTGCACCGGCCCGGGCGACGGTGATGAACGGGCTGCTCCCCTCCCGCACCGGCGTCTATGACAATGCGGCCGAGTTCCCCTCCGCCATTCCCACCTGGGCGCATTACCTGCGGCTTGCAGGCTACAAGACCTGCCTGTCTGGCAAGATGCATTTCGTGGGCCCCGACCAGCTCCACGGCATCGAGGAGCGGCTGACGACGGATATCTACCCCGCCGACTTCGGCTGGACACCGGACTGGCGGCTGCGCCAGGAGAGGATCGACTGGTGGTACCACAACATGACGAGTGTGCTGCAGCCCGGCATCGCCGAGATCACCAACCAACTTGAATTCGATGACGAGGTGGCCTTCCTCGCCATCCGCAAGATCTACGACTATGTGCGCTTCGAGCCACAGAAGCCCTTCTGCCTGATGGCCTCCTTCACCCACCCGCATGACCCTTACGCGGCGCGCAAGAAGTTCTGGGACCTCTACCGCGACGAGGACATCGACCTCCCCGCCATCCCCCGCATGGACCGCAGCGCCCTCGACCCCCACAGCCAGCGCCTCTACGACGTCTCCGCGATGGATGACTACACGGTGACGGAGAAGGATCTCCGCGCCGCGCGGCATGGCTATTACGCCAACATCTCCTATGTCGATGATCTCGTTGGTCAGATGGTCGCCGCACTCGAAGCCTCGGGCAAGCTCGAGGATACAGTGATCGTCTTCACCTCCGACCACGGCGACTTCCTGGGCGAGCGCGGGCTCTGGTACAAGATGTCCTATCTCGAACCCTCCGCCCATGTGCCGATGCTGGTGTGGAACCCGAAGCGCTTCAAGGCCCGCCGGGTGAAGGAGCCAGTGACGCTGGCCGATGTGCTGCCCACGCTGACGGCGATCGGCAATGGCGGCGTGGCGACACTCGCAAGGCCCGTGGACGGCCGCTCGCTCTATCCGCTGCTCATCGGCGGCATGGAGGACCCTGACGGCACGGCCTGGGGCGAATATCTGGCGGAAGGCGCGATTGCACCAATGTACATGCTGCGGCGCGGGGATTGGAAATTCATCCACACGCCCGCCGACCCGGACCAGCTCTACAATCTCGCGGATGACCCGCTGGAACTCAGGAACCTCGCACCCGCCCATCCACTGGCAAAGCAATTCCGGGCAGAGGTTGAGGCGAAGTTCGACATTTCCCGCATCCACCGGGAGGTGCTCGAAAGCCAGCAGTCACGCCACGTGCTGTTCGAGGCGCTGAAGCGCGGCAACCACTTCCCCTGGGACTTCCAGCCGCTGCGCGAAGCCTCCGAGCAGTATACACGCAACCACATGAGCGTCACCGACCGGGACCTCAAGTCGCGCTTCCCGCAGGTGCCGGATATCGAGGCGAAGAGACGGAAGTGACCGCCTAGAGGCTGTCGAGGAATTTCTGCGCGTGGCGGGCGATGTCCGCCTTCCGCTCCGGCTCCATTTTCGCCAGCGTGCGGTAGGGCATGGCCATGCGCGGGTTCGCCTTCAGCTTCGCCTCGTTGCGGATGAGGAAGTCCCAGTAGAGGTAGTTAAAGGGGCAGGCCTTCGGCCCCAGCTTCACCTCCGGCCTGAAGTGGCAGGAGGCGCAGTAATCCGACATGCGGTCGATATAGGCGCCGGATGCCGCATAGGGCTTGGACGCCATGACGCCGCCATCGGCGAAGAGCGCCATGCCATGGGTGTTGGGAAGCTCCACCCACTCGAAGGCATCGGCATAGACGAGCAGATACCAGGCCTCGACCTCTTTCGGCGAAAGCCCTGCAAGCAGCGCGAAATTGCCCGTCACCATCAGGCGCTGGATGTGGTGGGCATAGGCGTGGCGCTGCGTGTCGCCAATGGCTTGCGCAAGACAGTTCATCTCCGTCTTGCCGGTCCAGTAGAAATCGGGGAGCGGACGGTGAGCGTCGAGCGCGTTGGTCTCTCCATAGTCCGGCATCTTCAGCCAGTAGAGGCCGCGCACATATTCGCGCCAGCCGAGGATCTGGCGGATGAAGCCTTCGACCGCGTTGAGCGGCGCATGACCATTCCGCCACGCCTCCTCCGCGCGCTGGCAGATCTCGCGTGGGGTGAGAAGCCCGATATTGAGATAGGGCGAGATGACGGAATGGTAGAGGAACACATTCCCTTGGGCCATCGCATCCTGATAATCGCCGAAATTCGGCAGGCAGGCGGTGATGAAATGATCGAGCGCCTCAAGCGCATTTTCCCGCGTTACCGCCCAGCCGAAGGGTTCGAGATCGCCAAAATGGTCCGGGAACCGCGTGGCGACCATGTCCATCACGTCCCGCGTGGTGGCGTCTTCCGCAAAGCGGCTGCGCGGCGGCGGGGTCAGCGTCTTCGGCAGGGCCTTGCGGTTGTCATGGTCGAAATTCCACTGGCCGCCCATGGGCGCATCACCATCCATCAGGTACCCTGAGAGGCGGCGCATTTCACGGTAGAAAAACTCCATGCGTAGCTGCTTGCGGCCCTTGGCCCAGGCGGCGAAACTGGCCGGAGTTGCAAAGAAGCGGTCATCGGAGAGTATCTCGGCAGTCCAGCCCTTCATCATCTCACTCACGCGCCACTCGCCGGGCTCCGTCACGACGATGCTCGAGGGCCTGTGGCGGGCGATGGCGCGCTCGACTTCACCCGTGAAGGAGCCGGTATTGGCGGGATCGTCGAGGCGGACGTAGTCAACGGTTATGCCATCGCCGCGAAGCTCACCCGCGAAGTGCCGCATGGCGGAAAAGATGAAGGTGAGCTTCTGCTTGTGATGCTTGACGTAGGTCGCCTCCTCCACGACCTCCATCATCAGAACGATGTCGCCAGCGGCATGGCCACGAAGCGCGCTGAGCGTGCGCGTGAGCTGGTCGCCCAGCACGATGCGGAGCGTGCTCATTTCGCCTTTTGCTTCAGCGCCGCGCGGCAGCGGTCGGAACAGACCCTCACATTGTCCCAGTCACGCGCCCATTTCTTGCGCCAGGTGAAGGGGCGGCCACAGGCGGCACAGGGTTTCGAGGGCAGCTCCGCCTTCTTGCGCATGCGCGCCATCAGCCCTTGGTGCGCAGGCTCGAGCGGCCGCCGTCGACATTGAGCACCTGCCCCGTAATCCAGGAGGTCTCGGGCGAGAGCAGGAAAGCCGCGGCGGCGGCAACGTCATCGGGCTCACCGAGGCGCTGCATCGCATGCAGGCTGGCGATGGCGGTTGCCATCTGCTCATTGGAGGTCAGCGCCGCGGCGAGCGGGGTCTTGGTCAATGAAGGAGCCACGCAATTGACGCGGACCTTCGGCGCGAGTTCCGCGGCGAGCGACAGCATCAGCCCCTCGACCGCGCCCTTGGCCATGCCGATCGAGGCATGCGAGGCAAAGCCCTGTTGCACAGCAACGGTGGAGAACAGGACGACGCTCGACGGCATCTCGTGGGTCTTGAGGGCGGGAAGTGCGGCCTGCACGGCGCGCAACGCACCCCGCGCATTGAGGCGGAAGTCACGTTCCACGTCCTCATCCGTGATGCGCGAGACGGGTTTCAGGTTGATGGAGCCGACGCAATAGGCAAGACCCGCGACGGTCGAACCCGCGGCCTTGACGGCGGCCTCAAGCGCAGCCCGGTCTGTGACATCGGCGGCCGCATGCGTGCCGCCGATCTCCGCCGTCAGGGCGGCGAGCTTCTGGGCATCGCGCCCGATGGCATGAATGCTGTGGCCTTGCGCGGCGAGGCGGCGGGAGAGCGCAGAACCGACACCGCCGGTTGCGCCAATGACAATGAACCTGTGTGTCATGCCTCTTGTACGCCGCGCGGCAGGGACCGGTTCAGGGCTGGGCCAAGGCCTCGTTCAGCAGCCGGCCGAGCCGTTCGCCCAGCGGTATGGCGGCCGCCGCCCCAAGGCCCCGGGCGGACATCTTCCGGGCGGTCTTCGCCAGAATGTCGCGGACCTTCTCGTCCTCATGCTTGGCGATGAAGGCGTCCGCCTCGTAGCAGAGGAAGACGAGGCAGATCACGTCCTCCAGCGTCTGGGCGTCGGGGTCCTGCTTCAGCCGTTCCTTCCGCAGCAGAGAGCCCGCCCGCGCGATCTCGTCTTCCGTGTAACCGCAGGCCGCCATGATCTCGCCCGCCCGCCTCGCGTGGAGCTTCTGCAGCTCCTTGCGCCAGGTGAGATAGGGAATGCGGCCCTCGGGGTACGCACTGCGCGGAATGGTCCAGCGCTCGATGTGCTGGGCTCTGGCCGCGATCTTCAGCGGCTCGGGCGAGCCCGGCGCGAAGGCATCCAGTGTCTCCGTCATGCGATGGCCGTAGGTGACCGCCCGCCCCGCCGGGTCCTGCGCATTTGCCGCATCGATCAGTGCATAGGCCTTGTGGAGTCGCTCGCTCATCGCCCCAGAGATTGCCCGATCCCGGCGCATTTGCGAAGTGTCAGTTTCATGTTACACACGCGAACATGACACGGTTCCGGAAGGTCTTTTCATGAGCGTGCGCTACCCGTTTTCTGCCATTGCCGGGCAGGATGAGCTGAAGATGGCGTTGCTTCTGACGGCGGTGGACCCTCTGATCGGCGGGCTTCTAGCCTTTGGGGACCGGGGCACGGGGAAATCGACGGCGGTTCGGGCACTGGCAGCACTCCTGCCGGAGATCAAGGCGACGACCTGCGCCTACCATTGCGACCCTGATGCGCCTTCGGCGCAATGCGCGGAGTGCCGCAAGGGGCACAAAACACGGAAGATTCCGATCCCGGTGGTGGACCTCCCCCTGGGCGCGACCGAGGACCGGGTGCTCGGCGCCCTCAACCTCGAACATGCGCTGGCCCATGGCGAAAAGCGCTTCGAACCGGGGCTGCTGGCGCAGGCGAACCGGGGGTACCTCTATGTCGACGAGGTAAACCTGCTCGAAGATCATATCGTCGATCTTCTGCTGGATGTCGCCCAGTCGGGCGAGAATGTGGTGGAGCGCGAGGGGCTGAGCGTGCGCCACCCGGCGCGCATCGTGCTCGTCGGCAGCGGCAACCCGGAGGAAGGCGAACTCCGGCCGCAATTGCTTGACCGCTTCGGCCTCTCCGTCGAGGTGAGGACGCCCACCGATGTTCCGACCTGGGTCGAGATCGTGAAGCGGCGCGATGGCTTCGAGCGTGACGCTGAGGCCTTCACCGCGCTCTGGGCCAAGGACGAGGAGGCGATCCGCCGCCGCATCGTGAAGGCGCGCAAGCACCTGAACGATGTCGATGTGCCGGACCAGATCCTCGAGCGCGCCGCCGCCCTCTGCATCAACCTCAAGACCGATGGCCTGCGCGGCCAGCTGACGCTGATGCGCGCCGCCCGGGCTCTTGCCGCCTATGAGGGTGCGAAGCGCGTGACCGACGACCACCTGAAGCGCATGGCGGCACCCTCGCTCCGCCACCGCCTGCGCCGCAACCCGCTGGACGAGACCGGCTCATCGACGCGCATCAACCGCGCGGTGGCCGAAGTGCTGGGCGCGTGACGCGCAGCGCGGCATCGATTGCCTGCGCCCTCCTCGCGCTGGATGGCGAGGGGCTCAAAGGCGCGGTGCTGAAAGGCCCCGGCGGCCCGGCGCGGGACAGCTTCATCGACGCCTTCCGCCATATGAGCGGTGAACGAAACCTCTTCCGCCTGCCGCCCCATGCGGGTGCTGACCGCCTCTCCGGCGGCATCGACATTGCTGCCACGCTGAAGTCAGGAAAACCGCACTATGACAAGGGCTTGATCGCCGAAGCCAATGGTGGGTCACTGCTGCTGACCTCTGCCGAGCGGCTCGATGCCGGCAAGGCAGCGCTGCTCGCCGGCGCGATGGACAGCGGCACCTCCCGGTTCACGGTCATCGCCTGCGACGAGGGCATCGAGGACGAGCGATGCCCGGTGATCCTGTCCGAGCGCCTCGCCTTCTCCATCCTGCTGGACGATGAGGCGGAGATCCACCCCATCGACCTTGCGCCTGCGCGCCGCCTGCTGCCGCGTGTAAGCGTGCCGGACCTTGTCACCGAAGGTCTTTGCCAGACGGCGCTGGCGCTCGGCATTGCCTCGCACCGGCCCGCGATCATGGCGCTCCGCGCGGCGCGTGCCGCCGCTGCCCTGGCGGGACGCGAGACGGTGAGTGATGACGATGCGCGTGTCGCCGCAGCACTGGTGCTTGCACCGCGCGCGCGGCGATTTCCCGCGACAGAACAAGAGGATGAAACACCCCTGCCGCCGCCTGAGTCACAGGCGAACGACAGCGAGGGCGAAAACAACGCGCCCTCCCCCGGCGAACTCTCCGAGATGCTGCTCGAAGCAGTGAAGGCCTCGCTGCCCGAGGGCCTGCTTGCCGCATTGGAAGCCAATCTGCGCCAGGCGCAGTCGCGTTCTGGCGCGGGAACGCTGTCGCAGAAGACGGGCCTCACGAGGGGCCGCCCTGCCGGCACCAGGCCCGGCGAACCCAGGAATGGCGCACGTTTGAGCCTCATCGACACGCTGCGCGCGGCGGCACCCTGGCAGCCGCTGCGCCGCCGCCAGATGCCGGAGCGGGACGGGCTGCGCGTCGAGCGCGCCGACCTCCGCATCAAGCGCTACAAGGAAAAGCGCCAGACGACGGCGATCTTCGCGGTCGATGCCTCGGGTTCCGCCGCCTTGCACCGGATGGCGGAGGCCAAGGGTGCCGTCGAGCTGATCCTGGCCGATTGCTATGTGCGGCGCGACCAGGCGGCGCTGATCGCCTTTCGCGGCAAGACGGCGGAGGTTCTGCTGCCACCGACCCGTTCCCTCCAGCGCGCCAAGAAATCACTGGCCGACTTGCCGGGCGGTGGCGGAACACCACTCTCGGCCGGGATCGAGCAGGCGCTGAATGTGGCCCACAGCGTGCGCCGCGCCGGGGGCGTTCCGCTTGTCGTGTTCCTGACCGATGGCAAGGCCAATATCGCGCGCGACGGAACCGCTGACCGGCAGGCGGCGTTGCGCGATGCCGAATCCGCGGCAAGTGCCCTGAAACTCACAGGAATCCGCACGCTGATGATCGACCTTTCCGACACGCGCGGGGGACCTGCGAAGAAGATCGCCGAGGCAATGGGCGCAAGCTACCTGCCGCTGCCCCATGCCGATGCCGCACGCATTTCGCGCTCCGTCTCAGCGCAGATGCAGGGCTGAACGCCGTGGCCACCTCCCTCGACTGGAATACGGATGGTGCGGACTGGCCGAACCGGGAGGCGAGCCGTTTCGCCGATGCGGCGGGGCTGCGCTGGCATGTGCAGGTGATGGGTGAGGGTCCGGCCCTGCTGCTGCTCCATGGCACCGGGGCATCAACCCATTCCTGGCGCGATGTGATGCCGAAGCTTGCGGCGCATTTCACCGTGATCGCACCGGACCTTCCCGGCCATGCCTTCTCCAACCCCGTGCCGAAACAGAGCCTGTCTTTACCCGGCATGGCAGCTGCGGTTGCGATGTTATTGAAAGAACTGAAACTTTCGCCTGTGCGGGCGGCGGGCCACTCGGCCGGCGCGGCGATCCTCGTGCGGATGGCGGTGGAGCGGCTCCTCGCGCCAGCCGACATCGTCAGCTTCAATGGCGCATTCTTTCCGGTGAGCGGGGTTGCGGGGCAGTTCTTCTCGCCACTCGCCAAGGCGGTGGCCGGGGCCTCGCTGATCCAGACGATGTTCGCCCGCATGGCGGACCAAAAGGCGGTGGATCGCCTGCTGCGCGATACCGGATCGGTGCTTCAGCCCGATGGTATCGCATTGTACCAAAAGCTTTTTTCCAATGAGGGCCATGTGGCGGGAACGCTCGGCATGATGGCGGCCTGGGACCTGCACTGGGTGCCGCAGGACCTGCGCAACTTGAGTGTTCCGCTCCATCTGGTCCGCGCGCTGAAGGACCGGACCATCAAGCCATCGGATGCCGAGAAGGCGGCGAAGCTGGCGCCGAAGGCGAGCATCATCGACTTGCCAGGGCTTGGCCACCTCGCCCATGAGGAAGACCCCGCATCGGCAGCCGCGATCATTGCTGCGCCGGATGCCGCCAGTTTGCGCTGAATTTCGCACGTGGGCGGATGCAGTTTGCACGTGGTTTGGCGACAAAATGTAGATGTTTGACGCACTGTCCGGCGGCTTGGCGCCGCTGTGACACCCCCTTGCGCAAATCAGCCTGACACTATTTAATGTCAATCGATGTTTACACCTTTTACGGCTGACCCGCGCCCTCATGCCGCCGTCATCGGCAGCGGCCTGGGCGGGCTTGCGGCGGCGATCAGGCTGGGGGCACGGGGCTACCGCGTGACCGTCTTCGAAAAGCTGGAGCAGCCGGGGGGCCGTGCGGGCGTTTTCCGGCAGGATGGCTTCACCTTCGATGCCGGCCCCACCATCGTGACGGCGCCCTTCGTGCTGGAGGAGCTGTGGTCCCAGGCTGGTGCGAAGTTCTCCGATGACGTGGACCTGAAGCCGCTCGACCCCTTCTATGATTTGCGCTTCGCGGATGGCACGGTGATGAGCTGCTGGCGCGACCATGAGAAGGCGCGCGAAGAAGTGCGCCGCATCTCGCCCAGCGATTTGGCGGGCTATGATGCCTTCATGGCGGAGAGCGAGAGGATCTACCGCATCGGCTTCGAGCAGCTGGGCCATGTGCCCTTCGGCTCACCCCTCGACATGCTGAAGATCGCGCCCGGCCTGCTGAAGCTTGGCGCATGGCGGACCGTGCACCAGCATGTGGCGGCCCGCGTCAAGAACCCCAAGATCCGCATGGCGCTGAGCTTCCACCCGCTGTTCATCGGCGGCAACCCGTTCAAGGTGACCGCCATCTATTCGATGATCTCCTATCTCGAACGCCAGTTCGGCGTGCATTGGGCGATGGGCGGCACAGGCGCCATCGTGCGCGCCATGGTGAAGCTGATCGAACGCCAGGGCGGCAGCATCGCCTTGAACAGTGGTGTTGACGAAATCACCTGCGAGGCTAACCGCGCCACCGGCGTGAAGCTCCTCAATGGCCAGGAGGTGAAAGCCAGCATCGTCGTCTCCAATGCCGAGACGGCGCATACCTACATGAGGCTGCTGCGCAATGCGCCGAGGAAGCGCTGGCCAGACGCGAAGCTGAAGCGCGCGCGCTATTCGATGAGCCTCTTCGTCTGGTACTTCGGCACCAACAGGCAATATCCGGATGTGCGCCACCACACCATCATGATGGGGCCGCGCTACAAGGAACTGCTGCATGACATTTTCGCGCGCAAGCACCTGGCCGAGGACTTCAGCCTCTACCTGCACCGCCCGACCGCCTCCGACCCCGCGCTGGCGCCGCCGGGATGCGAAAGCTTCTATGTTCTCTCCCCCGTGCCGCACCAGGATTCCGGCATCGACTGGACGAAGCGCATGGCGCGCTACAGGGACGCCATCGCAGCGCATCTCGAGCGAACCGTGCTGCCGGGCTTCCGCCAGCACATCGTGACGGAGAAGATCATCACGCCCATCGATTTCGAACAGCGCCTCTCATCCTACAAGGGGGCGGCCTTCGGGCTCGAACCGGTGCTGCTGCAGTCGGCCTGGTTCCGCCCCAACAACAAGTCCGAAGACATCGGGAACCTGTTTCTCGTCGGTGCGGGCACGCATCCGGGAGCGGGCATTCCCGGTGTGATTTCCTCCGCCCGCATCCTTGACACGGTCGCACCCCATGCATCCGCCTTCGCCTGATCCGTGGATCGTCAGTCCGGCGGACCTCGCCCAATGCCGCCAGATGATCCGCGACGGATCAAAGACCTTCTACACCGCCTCGCTGCTGCTGCCGCAGCGCGTGTGCGATGCCGCGCGCGCGCTCTATGCCTTCTGCCGCGTGGCCGATGATCTCGTCGACCGCAGCAACGACAGCCGGGCCGCCGTCGACCAGTTGCTCGCCCGCCTCGACCGCATCTACAGGCACGCCCCGGACAATCACCCGGCGGACCGCGCCTTCGCCGATGTGGCGCATCGCTTCGCCATTCCGCGCGAGATTCCGGAAGCACTGATTGAAGGATTTGCATGGGACGCGAGCGGCAGGCGCTACCAAACGCTCTCCGATCTTCACGCCTATGCGGTGCGCGTGGCGGGCACGGTCGGGGCGATGATGTCCCTCATCATGCAAGTGCGCGACCCCTATGCCATCGCGCGCGCCTGTGACCTCGGGATTGCGATGCAGCTCACCAACATCGCGCGCGATGTGGGCGAGGATGCGCGGAACGGCAGGGTCTATCTGCCGCTCGACTGGCTGGGCGAGGCCGGTGTTGCGCCGGGGGATGTCTTGTCATCCCCCGCGGTCCGCCCGCTGGTGCAGCGCCTGCTGGACGAGGCTGACACGCTCTATGCCAGCAGCCTTTCGGGGATTGCGATGCTGCCCGCGGGCTGCCGCCCGTCCATCCACGCCGCCAGGCTTCTCTATGCCGGGATCGGCCGCGAGGTGGAGCGGAACGGTTGTGACAGCGTGACGAGGCGCGCCGTGGTTCCGGCGCGCACCAAGCTGGTGCATCTGGCATCGGCTCTCTCCGCCTGCCTCTATTCCGCGCCCCGGAGCGGCCAGCCCGCCCTTCCCGCCGCGCAATTCCTTGTCGATGCGGTGGCGCTGGCGGGCAATCCCAAGCTGCCGCCCCGCACGCTGGACGAGCGCGCGCAATGGCTCACCGATCTTTTCACGCGGATCGAGAAGCAGCGCTCATGAGCACTGACGGAGTCATGCTCATCAAGCTGCTGCTCATCCTCGGCCTCGTGCTGGGCTTCGGCTTCTGGGAACTGAGCAAGCTCCGCAAGGACAAGTAAAGACGAAGCCCGCCTTCCATCCTGGCGAAGGAAGACGGGCTTGAGGAGTCCGGCGCCTGGTCCTCAGCGCTATTCCGCGGCCTTGGGGATCAGCCCCGCGTCATTCGCGGGCGCGGAAACCGGGCGGCCCAGCACGTCCGATTCATTCTCGGCATCATGCATGTGGCGGCGGTCACGCGCGACGTAGGAATAGATCGCAGGCGTGATGAACAGCGTGAACAGCGTGCCGATCGTCATGCCGGCGGCGATGACGACACCGATATCGAAGCGGCTCTTGGCGCCTGCGCCATCCGCGATCAGCAGCGGCACGACGCCGATGACCATGGCAGCCGTGGTCATCAAGATGGGGCGCAGGCGAACCGCGGCCGCCTCCTTGATGGCCAGGTTCTTGTCGTAGCCCATCGTCTCCTGCAGCTTGTTGGCGAATTCCACCATCAGTATGCCGTGCTTGGCGATGAGGCCGATCAGCGTCACAAGGCCGATCTGGGTGTAGATGTTGATGGTGCCTGACCCTAAGTTGACGCCTGGATTGTTCATCGTGGCGCCGTTGATCTCACCCAGGATGAACAGCACGAAGAGTGCCCCGAACACGGTGGCCGGAAGGCCGATCAGGATGATGAAGGGATCGCGGAAGCTTTCGAACTGCGCCGCGAGCACCAGATAGATCAACAGCAGTGCGACCGCGAAGGTGACGGCGAGCGTGTTGCCTTCCTTCACGAACTGGCGGCTTTCGCCCTTGAAGTCATAGGCCATGCCGTCGGGCATGATCTCATCCGCCTTCTGCTGCAAGAAGGTGACTGCCTCGCCGATGGTGCGGCCGGGGAACGGCACGCCCTGCAGCATGGCGGAGTTCAACTGCTGGAAGGTGGCGAGCCCGTTGGGCTGCACCGACTGCGAAACCGTGATGAAGGCCGAGAGCGGCACCATGGCGCCATCATTGGCGCGGACACGGAATGTCAGGATCTGGTCCACCGTGGAGCGCTCGGTGCGCGGCACCTGCGGGATCACCTGGTAGCTGCGGCCATCGACCGAGAAGCGGTTGACATTGTTGCCGCCCAGCAGTGTCGCCAGCGTCGCGCCCACATCCTGCATGGTGACGCCAAGCTGATTGGCGCGGTCCTTGTCGACGATGAGTTCGGCCTGCGGCGTCTGGAAGCGAAGATCGGCGTCGGCGAAGATGAACAGGCCGCTCTTCATGGCCTCCGCCTGCAACGTGTCGAGCACCTCGGCAAGCCGCGTATAGTCGCCGGGATAGGTCAGCACGAATTCGACGGGAAGATCGCCAGCGCCGACCGGAATGGCAGAGGGCGCGGTGGCGAAGATGTCGACACCGGAGACGGCCTCGAATTTGGACTCAAGTTCGTCCAGCACCGAGAGGTCGTTGACGTCACGCTGATCCCAGGGCTTCAGGATCAGGCCCATGAAGGCCGCGTTGGAGTTGGGAAAACCGTTGATGGCGAAGAGGTTCTGCTTGTCGGGGATGGCGAGGAATGTCTTCGTCAGGTCGTCGGTATAGGTCGTGAGATAGTCGAGGTTGGTGTGCTCCGGCGCATTGACGAAGGCAAAGATCACGCCCTGGTCTTCGGCCGGCGCAAGCTCGCGGTTGAGGGCGTTGTACAGCACCGCCGAAAGCCCGATGGTCAGCACCGCCATCCAGGCGAAGACCGCGCGCTGCTTGATCGTGCCATCGAGACGGCGGCGGTAGAAGCGCTGCAACCCGCCGAAGACGCGCTCCACCAGGCGGCCGAACCAGGAGAGTTCGGCATGGGGCTTCAGCATCTTGGACGTCATCATGGGCGAGAGCGTCAGGGCGACGATGCCTGACACGATGACCGCGCCCGCCAGCGTGAAGGCGAATTCGCGGAACAGCGCGCCAGTGAGGCCGGAGGTGAAACCGATCGGCGCATAGACGGCGGCGAGCGTGATCGTCATGGCGATGACGGGGCCAGTGATTTCGCGCGCGCCCTTGATCGCCGCGTCGAAGGGCTTCATGCCCTCCTCGATGTGGCGGTGGATGTTCTCGACGACCACGATCGCGTCATCGACCACGAGGCCGATGGCGAGCACGAGGGCGAGAAGTGTCAGCAGGTTGATCGAATAGCCGAAGGCCACGAGCACCAGCGCCACGCCGATGAGCGAGAGCGGGATCGTCACCACCGGGATAATGGTGGAGCGGATGTTGCCGAGGAACAGGAAGATGACGGCGATGACGATGACGCCAGCTTCGAGCAGCGTCTTGCCCACTTCCCAGATCGAGGCGTTGATGAACTCGGTGGCGTCATAGGCAATGTTGGCTTCAAGCCCCGCCGGCAGCATGCGCTGGATATCCGGCACTGCCTCGCGCACTT
>JBEILC010000018.1:0-28265 GCA_040379425.1 Hyphomicrobiales bacterium | reverse complement strand
TGCTGAACCTTGCGCTGGCGCTCGCCCTTGCCGGGCCGCTGCTCGCGGCCGCCGTGGTGCAGGCCGTCTCGGCCGCACTCCTCATCGGGCGTGCGGGCAAGGACGGAACGGACGCGCAAGGCCTCGTCCACCGCAATCCCTTCCTTCTGTCCGAAGTGCTGCGCTTCGGCGCGATGCTCGCCGCCGTGATGCTGGCCGCAGGAATCGCGCAGAGCATCTATGGTGGCAGCGGCCTCCTCGCGGTGGCGGCGATCTCCGGCCTCGCCGATGTCGATGCCGTGACACTCTCTGTCGCGGGGATGGGGCCGCCTGGCAGGATCGGCGTTGCGGCGATCCTCGTTGCAATCGGTGTCAACAACATCGCCAAGTCCATCTACGCCTGGTCGGCAGGCGGACGGCGGCTGGGGCTCACCCTGCTTGGCCTGAACATCGCGGCGATTGTGGTGTCGGGAGCAGTCTATTTTCTGTTGCCGTCCGTTCAAATCTGAGCCCTATACTGGGGCCATGCCTGACACGACACGCCGCAGCCTCGCCCCCATGGAGGCGATCGAATTCGCGATTGCCGCCGCCTTCCGCAACTTCTTCTTCGGGATCGGTCTGGTGCTGTCCTGGTTGGTGCTGCTGTCGCCCCTCATGGTCCTTGCGTGGTTCCTCGCCTTCCGCGATGGCGTGCCGGACGTCAAGGCGCTGACACCCGGCGCGATGACCGGGCCGGTGCTGCTGGGGGCGGGTGTGCTGATCGCCAGTTTCTCGATCGCCGTCAACTGGCACCGCCGCGTGATCCTGGGTGAGACGCCGCGCCGCCTCAAATGGGTCAGGCTCGACGGGGTGATGTGGCGCTACCTCTTCGGTTTCGTGCTGCTCATCATTGTGCTTGGCCTCTATGCCGGAGCGGCCTTCGGCATCACCACCTTCTCGGCCCCCGCGCTGGCGCCGCAACTCGGGGAGGCCGCGAAGTATCCGGGCATTGCCATCGCCGTGCTGCTGGGGCTTTCGGCACTCTTTACCTTCTACCGCCTGTCGAGCTGGCTCGCAGGGATCGCGGTGGGTGACAGTGACTACGGCCTCCGCACGGCCTGGCGAACGACGAGGAAGAACCGTTTCGCCTATCTGGGCTTTACCTTCTGGCTGATCTTCGTCCTGGCCATCGCAGGTGTCATCGGCGCAGGGGCCTTCTTCGCCCAGCAGAACCTGCCGCAGCCCTGGGTCAAGCCGGTGGCCTTCGCGGTGATGGCGATCATCGCATGGCTGGCGATGTTCTTCGTGACCAGCGTGGCGGCGGGGCATTACGCGCAGTTCGGGAAGCCGGACGAAGCCTGATCAGGCGACTGCCGGAAGCCGCTGGCGCAGCGTCTCCGGCAGAAGCCCGATGAAGGCGCGGCGCAGTGGCCGCCAGGCGGCAGAGAGCATCAGCACGACGGCACCCACCGCCAGAGTTGAGACCGCGAAGGCGGAGGAGTGGAGGCCCGTGGCGGCGATCAGCGTGCCCGCGGCATAGGCGAGATAGAACAGCGAGGAGACGAGAATGGCGCGCCGGTCCACGATGAGCGCCACGACGGCGAGGAACGCGAACACGATCATCACCTGAACCGCCGCGCCAAGTGACGCGTCGTCCTTCATCATCGGCATGAGGATGGGGTGAACAATCAGTGGTGCCGCCAGCAGGTGCAGCCAGAAGGCGATGTCGGTGCGCCGCGTCTGGCGGGTGAGGTCCGAGGCATCGAACCACATGGCCAGCACGAAGACGGCCAGACCAAGCGGCACGAAGACGGCAATGGGATAATCCGTGGGCAGGTTCGGCGCCACCATCTGGCACAGCGCCAAAAGGATCGCCGCCAGTGCCGCAACACCGGCGGCAACGGTGATCGGCACACGGAAGCGCATCCAGTGGGCATAGGCGGCAATTGCCGCAATGATGCCCGCCACCAGCGTCGTGCCGGGCGTGAGGTCATTCTCGAGGGCGCCCCCCAACACCGCCACGGCGGCGAGAAACACCGAGCCGGCGAAAATGACGAGCAGCGCGATGCTGGGCAGCGCCAGCCGCCTCCGGCGCGTGAAGAATTCGGCCAGCGCCCAGCTTGCGGCGGCAACGGCGGGTGCCGCCACGAGCGGGTTGAAGTTCGAGAGAAGATACCCCAGCGCCCCCAGGAACATCAGAAGCCCGATGGTGACGAAGATGTCGTTGAAGCCCGTTACCAGCCGCAGCTTCTCGTCGTCGGGATCGGCCGCGTCGGGCAGGGGGCCACCATTGGCCAGATAGGGCTCGATCCGCTCCGCCGTCGCGCGGTCGATCACGCCGGCGGCAATCGCTGCTTCGAGGCCCTTGTCCATCGGCTAGACCCTCTCGCCCACCAGATCATACTCCTCCGCCTCGACGATCCGCACGCGGACCATGTCGCCAGGCTTGAGGTCCGTCTCGCCCGGCAGGAAGACATTGCCGTCGATTTCCGGGGCATCCCACGGCGAGCGGGCGATGGCTTCCTCGTTTTCCTCGTCGATGGCGTCCACCAGAACGTCGATCTCGCGGCCGACCTTGCCCTCAAAGATCTCCGCCGAAATCTCCTGCTGGGCCGCCATGAAGCGCTCCCAGCGCTCCTGCTTCACCTCGTCCGGCACCTGTGCCAGCCCAAGGTCATTGGCCTTGGCGCCAGAGACGGGTTCATACTTGAAGCAGCCCGCGCGCTCGATCCGGGCTTCCTTCATCCACTGCAGCAGATATTCGAAATCCTGATCCGTCTCGCCGGGGAAGCCCGCGATGAAGGTGGAGCGGATGGCGATGTCCGGGCAGATCTTCCGCCAGGAGGCAAGCCGGTCCAGCACCTTCTCCTGGTTCGCCGGGCGCTTCATGGCTTTCAGCACATTGGGGGCCGCGTGCTGGAAGGGGATGTCGAGATAGGGTAGGATCTTGCCCTCCGCCATCAGCGGGATCACGTCATCCACATGCGGGTAGGGGTAGACGTAATGCATGCGCACCCAGGCGCCGAGATCGCCCAGTTCCTTCGCCATGTCGTAGAACTTGGCCCTTACCGCGCGGCCATGGAACTTGGATTCTGCATATTTGATGTCGACGCCGTAAGCCGGCGTGTCCTGGCTGATGACGAGCAGCTCCTTCACGCCCGCCTTCACCAGCCGCTCCGCCTCATAGAGCACGGAGGCGACGGGCCTCGACACGAGGTCGCCGCGGATCGAGGGGATAATGCAGAAGGAGCAGCGGTTGTTGCAGCCCTCCGAGATCTTCAGATAGGCGTAGTGCTTGGGCGTCAGGTGCAGGCCCTGCGGCGGCACCAGGTCGAACTTCGGGTCATGCACCGGCGGCAGCGCCTTGTGCACGGCGCCAACCACCGCCTCATACTGATGCGGGCCCGTGACGGCGAGGACGCCTGGATGGGCCTTCATGATGGTGTCGGCCTCGACCCCCATGCAGCCCGTGACGATGACGCGGCCGTTCTCTTCCATCGCCTCGCCGATGGCGGCGAGTGATTCGGCCTTGGCGCTGTCGAGGAAGCCGCAGGTGTTGACGATCACCACGTCGGCGTCGTCATAGCCAGGCGACATCACATAGCCCTCGGCGCGGAGCTGGGTAATGATGCGCTCGGAATCGACCAGTGCTTTCGGGCAGCCGAGCGAGACGAGGCCGATCTTGGGGACATGTGTGTTCATGGGCGGTCCTTAGCGGAGTAACCCTGAAAGCGCAATTCACTGGCGCAACGCGATACTTCACGCGCGGCGGCGAATACGGCATAATCCGGCCCTCGGAAACGGAACGTTGCAGCAGGGGTATGACGATGGCTTCACGACGCGACTTGCTCTTGGCGCTCGGCGCCGCTCTCATTCCCTCGGCTGCCCATGCGGCCACCACGCCTGTAAAGCCGCCGGTCAAGAAAACCGAGGCCAAGAAGCCTGCGGCCAAGAAGCCTGAGCCGAAGACGCAGGCGGTCAAGAAGAAGCCCAAGGCGGAGCCCCGGCTGATCATCACCATCAACAAGTCGAGCCAGAAGATGACCGTGGCGCTCGACGGCGACACGCTCCACCGCTGGCCGGTCTCAACGGGCGCTCGCGGCTATGAAACGCCGAGCGGCAATTTCCGCCCCTTCCGCATGGAGAAGGAGCACTACTCCAAGGAGTGGGATGACGCGCCCATGCCGCATTCGATCTTCTTCACCACGCGCGGCCACGCCGTCCACGGCAGCTACCACGTGAAAAGCCTGGGCCGCCGCGCCTCGCATGGCTGCGTCCGGCTCCACCCGGACAATGCGGCAAAGCTCTTTGCTCTGGTGAACAAGACGGGGATGAGCAACACCCGCGTCATCGTGAAGGGCGGCGTCTTCTCCGGCGGCCAGATCAGCGAGATCTTCGAAGAAGAAAAGAAGCGCTTCGAAAAGGCCGGCGCCTTCATCAATTCCCTGCCGGATTGAACCGGCGGGCTGCCTTCCCGCGACTGTCCAGATGTACCGGGCCAGCACTTCCTTGACAAACCGCCCGCTGCATGCGCTGTAGCGCCCGAATTCCGTTTTCTCGTGAGGACTCGCATGCATGCCTACCGCAGCCACACCTGTGGCCAGCTCCGCCCTGACCATGCCGGACAGGAGATCCGCATTTCCGGCTGGGTGCACCGCGTGCGCGACCATGGCGGCGTGCTGTTCATCGACCTGCGCGACCATTACGGCATAACGCAGGTTGTGGCGGACCCCGATTCGCCCGCTTTCAAGACCGCCGAAAAGGTCCGCTCCGAATGGGTGATCCGGGTCGATGGCAAGGTCCGCCCGCGGCCTGCCGGTACCGAGAACCATGATCTCCCCACCGGCCTGATCGAGGTCTTCGCCTCAGGCATCGAGGTGCTCTCCCAGGCGGCCGAGCTGCCGCTCCCGGTCTTTGGCGACACCGAGTATCCGGAGGACATTCGCCTCCGCCACCGCTTCCTGGACCTCCGCCGTGAGCGCATCCACAAGAACATCATGAAGCGGGGCCAGATCATCAACTCGCTCCGCCGCCGCATGACGGACCAGGGCTTCTTCGAGTTCCAGACGCCGATCCTGACGGCGTCGTCGCCCGAGGGCGCGCGTGACTTCCTCGTGCCGTCCCGCATCCATCCCGGCAAGTTCTATGCGCTGCCGCAGGCGCCGCAGCAGTTCAAGCAGCTGATCATGATGTCGGGCTTCGACCGCTACTTCCAGATCGCCGCCTGCTTCCGCGACGAGGACGCGCGCGCCGACCGTTCGCCCGGCGAGTTCTACCAGCTCGACATCGAGATGAGCTTCGTCACCCAGGAAGACGTGTTCAACGCGGTGGAGCCCGTGCTGCGCGGCGTGTTCGAGGAATTCGGCGGCGGGCTGCCCGTCACCCAGAAGTTCCCGCATATCGCCTATCGCGACTCGATCCGCTGGTACGGCTCGGACAAGCCGGACCTGCGCAACCCCATCAAGATGCAGGCGGTCACCGAGCATTTCGCAGGCTCGGGCTTCAAGGTCTTCGCCGGCATGATCGCATCGGACCCAAAGGTCGAGGTGTGGGCCATTCCCGCACCCAAGGGCGGCTCCAGAGCATTCTGCGACCGCATGAACTCCTATGCCCAGAGCCAAGGCCAGCCGGGCCTCGGCTACGTCTTCTGGCGCGAGGGCGAGGAGGGTGGAGCAGGCCCCATCGCCAAGAACATCGGTCCGGAGCGCACGGAGGCGATCCGCAATGAGCTCGGCCTGGGCGTGGGCGATGCCTGCTTCTTCGTCGCCGGCCGTCCGGAGAAATTCTACAAATTCGCGGGCGATGCGCGCAACAAGGTCGGCGAGGAGCTGAACCTGACGCTCAAGGACCGCTTCGAGTTCTGCTGGATCGTCGATTTCCCGATGTATGAGTGGAACGAGGAAGACAAGAAGGTCGACTTCTCGCACAACCCCTTCTCGATGCCCCAGGGCGGCCTCGAGGCGCTCGAGACCAAGGACCCGCTGGACATCCTTGCTTACCAGTACGACATCGTCTGCAACGGCGTGGAGCTGTCATCCGGCGCAATCCGCAACCATCGCCCCGAGGTGATGAAGAAGGCCTTCGAGATCGCGGGCTATCCGGAGAGCGTGCTGCTCGAGAAGTTCGGCGGCATGTACCGCGCCTTCCAGTATGGCGCGCCGCCCCACGGCGGCATCGCACCGGGCGTGGACCGCATCGTGATGCTGCTCTGCAATGAGCCCAACATCCGCGAGGTGGTGCTGTTCCCGATGAACCAGCAGGCCGAGGACCTGCTGATGGGTGCGCCGTCCGAGGTGACCCCGAAGCAGCTGCGCGAACTGCACATCAGGCTGAACCTGCCGGAGGCCTGACGTCCTCTCCCGCCTTGCGGGAGAGGACAAGCCTCAGTCGTTCGCCGTCACGGCGATGCCGAAGCGGGTAATCGCCTCGCCCGGCTTGTTCGGGTCCATCGTCATGACCTCAGACACCTTGAGCGGCGTTGCGGGCTTCGCTGCGATGGTGAGGGACTTTGGCGCTGCGAAGAAGGACGTGACGGCTTCCATCGCCTGCTTGGCGAAGGCCTCGTTCTGGAGCTGCACGAGGGTGAGCTGCACCATGGGGCCGATCGAGGCGCGCAGCGTCTGCTCGTCCATGCCATTCATCGCGGCCGCCATGGGCAGGATCTTGTTGACGATCGAGGCATCCTCGAAGCGGAAGCTCGCGCCATTGACGATCACCTCCTGCAACTGCGGCATCAGCGCGTTGAAGTCGGGCTCCTTGCCTTCGCTGTTGGCCTTCAGGATCTCGGTGTAGGCGGCGAGCGGAATGTCGCTGAAGCTGGCGCCCAGCTTCACATTCGCAATGTCACGGCCGCTGAGGCCAAATTCGAAGCCGTAGCTCACCTTTTCGTCCGTCACCTTCATGTCGCTCATGGTGGAGACGTCGAGGTTGAGGCTGGTGTAGCCCAGCTGCTTCAGCATGCCGCCCTGGTCCATCAGCGCCATCAGCGCCTCTGGGATGGCGATGTTGCTGACCTTCACGTTGAAGGTGCCGGCCCCGGTCTTGGGGTCGCCGTCCCAGGTGCTTTCCACGCCATCAATCGTCAACGCCTGGCCCGCGGCGCCTATGTTCACCTTCCCGCTGGTGATCTTGCGCGCGAAGGTGGATGTGGCGAGCAGCTGGTCCATGGCGGCCGGATTGTCGCCGAGCTGGCGGATGTACCAGCCCTCGGCGCCAAGCTGTGGGATGGTGGCGGTGAAGCCGCCTTCGCCCTGGACTTCGAGGGTGATGTTGTTGAAGGCCGCCTTGCCCACCTGGAAGAGCTGCGGCGCTTCCTCGGTGATGCCGGAGAAGGTGACATCCGTGAGCTTCACGCTGACACCGGGCGTATCGCCGCTGGCGGGCTTCGCCAGTGTCAGGTTGGTGAGGGTGATGTTGCCGTTCCCGTCGTCCTTGAGTTCGTCATAGACCGGCTTGATCCTCGTGTTGCGTTCGAGATTGGCGAGGAAGGCCTGGACGGCGGGCGGCGAATCGGCGGCCTCGGCGGGGAACGCCGCCACGCTGGCAAGAAATGCGAACATGAGGAAGGTGTGGACGGGTCGCATGTGATCTCCTGAATCTGTACGGAACGCCATTGCCCGAGCATATGTGAACGCGTCATGAACGCAAAGGCAATTGCCTCCTGCGCCGAACGGTGCTGAAAGGCGGGTCAGTGCGGGTTTACTCTGGATGAGGGACGGAATGCGGAAGATCATTATACTTCTGGTGCTGCTGATGGCGCCGGTTCTGGCGGTGACGGCCACCGTGCAGGCCGCCACGCCCACGCCAGCCGAGAAGCAATTGCTTCTCAAGAAAAAGAAGGCGGAGGAGGCCAAGAAGGCCGCAGAGGCCCGCAAGGCGCGTGACAAGAAAGCCGCCGAGGCGAAAAAGGCGCGGGAGAAGAAGGCTGCAGACGCCAAGAAGCGCCAGGAGCGCCTCGCCCTCGAAAAGAAGAAGCAGGCGAAGAAGACCCGGACCGCATCCGCCCGCCGCGACTGCGATGGCTTCCTCGATTGCGTCTTCGGCAGCAAGCCGCGCCGCGGCGTGCAGCAGGCCTCGGCCGGCAAGGCGGCCCGTGACACGCCGACAGGCGAGAACATTGACTGGGCGCCCGCCGCCAACTACGCGCCGGGCTCGATCATTGTGAAGACGCCGGAGCGCGCGCTCTATCTCGTCACCGGTCCAGGCGAGGCCCGCCGTTACGTGGTTGGCGTGGGCCGTGAGGGCTTCCAGTGGTCGGGCACGTCCTCGATCGTCAGCAAGGCCGAATGGCCAACATGGCGTCCGCCAGCGGCGATGATCGAGCGCGAGGCGGCGAAGGGCCATCATCTTCCGGCCGAGATGGAAGGCGGCCCCGGCAATCCGCTGGGTGCGCGCGCGCTTTACATCGGCGGCTCCATCTACCGCATCCACGGCACCAATGCGCCGGGCTCCATTGGCGGGGCTGTCTCGTCGGGCTGTATCCGCATGATGAACAGCGACGTGATCGACCTCTATGAGCGCGTGAAGATCGGCGCCAAGGTCTACGTCTCGCAGTAAGCCCGCAGGCAGTTTCCGGAAAAGCGAAGGGCCGCACCATGGTGCGGCCCTTTTCACGGGCGTGCCTCCGGAAAAGAACTGACCCCGGAGGCGCGTGCCATCCGGGGTCCAGTCCTGAAGTTTCCGAAGATTACTTCTTCGCGGCCTTCTTGGCCGGCTTCTTGGCGGCCTTCTTGGCAGCCTTCTTAGCCGGCTTCTTGGCGGCCTTCTTGGCAGGCTTCTTCGCAGCTTTCTTCACAGCCATAGCTGTATTCTCCTAGAGTTGTTAGTGCCCCACAACGCAGGTAAGCCTCACACCGACGGACAGGCTGGCATGTAAGATGCGAACTTGACCCGTCATTGATGTGTTTACTGCACCCGCTGGTGTGATTCGGCAATATGCCGGCAACATGTTGTATGCTCTGAAAATCTCTCTAACAATCGGTAAACGCTGGGGAAACGGGCGAAACTGTCCTTACACGGACGAAGCCATCCGGATTCGCTGAAAACCCAATAAAACAAGGCTTTTTCCGCATCCGTCAGTGTACTGACGAAGCCCGTGTTTCGGCTGTCCCCGCAGGTCTTGAGTGTCAAGGGCCAGGCTTGGAATTGCGAAGAAGCTGTGGATAAATTTTTCGGGGTGACCCCTTCGAAACCCGATTCCGGGGCCTCCGAAGGCGCGAGAAGGGCGTTCCGCAGGCACTCGCTCATCATGCCACCAAACAGAAGAGAGGCCGGATTTCTCCGGCCTCTCATCGTCGTTACGTCTGGTCTTGAAGCTTACGAGCAGCCGCTGGTCGAGCCGCAGGTGTCGCACTTCAGGCAGGTGCCGTTGCGCACCATGGTGAAGTTGCCGCACTCGGAGCAGCTCTCGCCCTCATAGCCCTTCATGCGGGCCTCCGCACGGCGGCCGCTGGCGGTGATCACCGCGGCTTCGACCTGCACCGCCATCTCCTGGCGGACCTGGGTCGTGACCACCGGCGCCTCGGCCAGTGCGAGAGCGCCTTGCGCCTCCGCCCTGATCTGCAGCGCCTGCACGGGGGCCGCCACCGGTTGCGTGCCCGACATCACCACCACGTTGGAGGAGGCGAGGTTGGGCTTCCTCACGAAGCCCGAGGAGAGGACGCGGGACGCGGGCACACGCGGTGCATTCTCGGCGCCTTCGCCCTTGCCGAGCGAGTCGAAGCCCATCTCCGAGGCCTCGACATGCGCGAGGTCGGTGCGGCCCAGGTAGGACACGGCGAGCTCGCGGAACACGTAGTCGAGGATCGACGTCGCGTTCTTGATCGAGTCATTGCCCTGCACCATGCCGGCAGGCTCGAACTTGGTGAAGGTGAAGGCGTCCACGAACTCCTCCAGCGGCACGCCGTACTGGAGGCCGACCGACACTGCGATGGCGAAGTTGTTCATCATCGCGCGGAGGGCGGCGCCCTCCTTGTGCATGTCGATGAAGATCTCGCCCAGCTTGCCGTCGTCATATTCGCCGGTGCGGAGGTAGACCTTGTGGCCGCCCACCACCGACTTCTGGGTGTAGCCCTTGCGGCGGTTGGGCAGCTTCTCGCGCGAGCGCTCACGCTCAATGACGCGCTCGACGATCTTCTCCACCACGGTTTCGACGCGCTGGGCGACCGATTTGGTCATCAGCGCCTCGGCCACCTCCTCCGTATCCTCGTCATCATCCGAGATGAGCTGGGCGGAGAGCGGCTGCGAGAGCTTCGAGCCGTCGCGGTAGAGCGCGTTGGCCTTCAGCGCCAGCTTCCAGGACAGCATGTAGGCGTTGGCGCAATCCTCGACCGCGGCATCGTTCGGCATGTTGATGGTCTTGGAGATGGCCCCCGAGATGAAGGGCTGGCTCGCCGCCATCATGCGGATGTGGCTTTCGACCGAGAGGTAACGCTTGCCGAGCCTGCCGCAGGCATTGGCGCAGTCGAAGACGGGCAGGTGTTCAGTCTTGAGGCCCGGCGCGCCCTCAAGCGTCATCGCACCGCAGACATGGACATTGGCCTTCTCGATGTCGGCCTTGGAGAAGCCGATGAAGCTCAGCATGTCGAAGCCGAAGTCGTTGAGCTGCTCGTCCGAGATGCCCAGAACCGTGCGGCAGAACTCCTCGCCCAGCGTCCACTTGTTGAACACGAACTTGATGTCGAAGGCGGATGCCAGCCCCGCTTCGATCTTGGCGATCTGCTCCTCGCCAAAGCCCTTGAGCTTCAGCGCCTGGTGGTTGAGGGCAGGGGCGTCGGCGAGCGAGCCATAGCCCACGGCATAGGCGATGATCTTCTCGATCTGGTCCTGGCCGTAGCCGAGCGTCCTGAGCGCTTCGGGCACGGCCTGGTTGATGATCTTGAAGTAGCCGCCGCCCGCGAGCTTCTTGAACTTGACGAGCGCGAAATCGGGCTCGATGCCCGTCGTGTCGCAGTCCATGACAAGGCCGATTGTGCCGGTGGGCGCGATGACGGTCGCCTGCGCATTGCGGTAGCCATGCTTCTCGCCGAGGTTCACGGCATTGTCCCAGGCGCGGCGCGCGGCGTCCGCCAGCGCCTTGTCCTTGAGGTCCGTCTCGTCCAGCGCCACGGGGGCGGTGCGGAGCCCCTCATAGCCAACCGCTGCGCCATAGGCCGCACGGCGGTGGTTGCGCATCACGCGCAGCATGTGCTCGCGGTTCTTGGCGAAGCCGGCGAAGGGGCCGAGCTCCTTGGCCATTTCGGCCGAGGTCGCATAGGAGACACCCGTCATGATCGCCGAGATGGCCGCACAGATGGCCCGGCCCTCATGGCTGTCATAGGGAATGCCAGCCGTCATGAGCAGGCCGCCGATATTGGCGAAGCCCAAGCCCAGTGTCCGGAACTCATAGGAGAGCTTGGCGATCTCCTTGGACGGGAACTGCGCCATCATCACCGAAACTTCGAGCACGATGGTCCACAGCCGCACGGCGTGTTCGAAGCAGGCGATGTCGAACTTGCCCGTCTCCGCGTTGCGGAACTGCAGCAGGTTCAGCGAGGCGAGGTTGCAGGCCGTATCGTCCAGGAACATGTATTCCGAGCACGGGTTCGATGCGCGGATCTCGCCGGACGCCGGGCAGGTGTGCCAGTCGTTGATGGTCGAGTGGTACTGGATGCCGGGGTCAGCCGAGGCCCAGGCGGCAAAGCCGATCTTGTCCCAGAGTTCGGCGGCCTTCACCGTCTTCGTCACCTTGCCCGACAGACGGGACTTGAGCTGCCAGTCGGAACCGCGCTCGACCGCGTGCAGGAATTCATCCGTGACGCGGACGGAGTTGTTGGAGTTCTGGCCAGACACCGTGCGGTAGGCCTCGCCATCCCAATCGGTGTCATAGGTGTCGAAGGAGATGTCCTTGTAGCCCTGCCTGGCGAACTGGATGACTCGCTTGATGAGGTTGTCGGAAACCATGGCCTTGCGCGCATCCTTCACGGCGCGTTTCAGGGCCGGGTTCTTCTCGATCTCATAGCAGTCCCCGCCAGGGCCTTCGCAGTTGACGCAGGCCTTCATCACCGCCTGGAGATGCTTCTTCACCATCTTGGAGCCGGTGACGAGGGCAGCGACCTTCTGCTCTTCCTTGACCTTCCATTCGATGAAATCCTCGACGTCCGGATGGTCGACGTCGACGATCACCATCTTGGCCGCGCGCCGCGTCGTGCCGCCGGACTTGATGGCGCCCGCCGCGCGGTCGCCGATCTTGAGGAAGCTCATGAGGCCCGACGACTTGCCGCCGCCAGAGAGCTTCTCATTCTCGCCGCGCAGGCCGGAGAAGTTGGAACCGGTGCCGGAGCCATACTTGAACAGGCGCGCCTCGCGCACCCACAGGTCCATGATGCCGCCCTCGTTCACGAGATCGTCGGCCACCGACTGGATGAAGCAGGCATGGGGCTGCGGGTGTTCATAGGCCGACTTGGACTTGGTCAGGCGGCCCGTCTCGAAGTCGACGTAATAGTGGCCCTGTCCGGGGCCATCAATGCCATAGGCCCAGTGCAGGCCGGTGTTGAACCACTGCGGCGAGTTGGGGGCACACTTCTGTGTCGCCAGCATGAAGCACATCTCGTCATAGAAGGCGCGCGCGTCGTCCTCCGAGGCGAAGTACTTGCCTTTCCAGCCCCAGTAGGTCCAGGTGCCGGCGAGACGGTTGAAGACTTCGGTCGAAGAGCGCTCTCCCGTGTAACGCTCCTTCTCGGGAAGTGCGGCGAGCGCTTCCTCGTCGGCGACCGAGCGCCACAGCCAGGAGGGAACGGTTTCCTCCTCCACACGCTTCAGCACCTTCGGCACGCCCGCCTTGCGGAAATACTTCTGGGCCAGAATGTCGGTCGCGACCTGGCTCCACGACGCCGGCACGTCGATGTTCTCCAGGCGAAACACCACGGAGCCATCCGGGTTCTTGATCTCGCTGGTGGCGCGGCGGAACGCGATGTCCGCATAGGGTGCCTGCCCGGCCTTGGTGTAACGGCGTTCAATCCGCATCTTCTTCAGTCCTCTTCAATTCGTTGCCTCAAGCGCGCAAAACACCGCCCCGAGGTGCCAATTCCACCCAGATTTGAAACACAAACTCCCCGTCGCCGGAAACTGCCGCCTCCGGACTTGCAGGCCCTTTTCTTGAGTTTTCCGCGATGGAGGAGGCCGTCAAAAGCCCCGCCCCCTCACCCCTTAGCCCTGATCTTCACGATAGCGCCGAAGGGTTTCGGGCGTCAACACCTAGTGTCCTAACAAGTCCTTAACACCACATCTTGTGTCAAACGCATCGCACACCCCTTGGATGCATTCCGTTTCATACGATTCTCCGGATAAGCTCAAGGACTCCCGTATCTTATGAGCGCTATACACAGGGGGGTCCGTCATCTGCCTGTCATACGCTCGGGCTGGTCAATGCGGCTTTGGATGGCAGTGTTTCCGCCTGGGCCCAAGCTTGTTACCGCTATCCACAGTTTCGGAATCGCCTGGAGTGGGGTGTTTCAGCCGGGAAGATTGCCCTGGCCGCCCCGAATCGGCCCCATCCGCCACAGCAGAATCACCGCAAGGCTGCTGATTCCTCCCATGGTCAGCCACGCCTCGTTGACGGCGGTGGTGACAGCCGCCTCCTGGATGATGTCCATGACGCCCAGCAGGCCCATGGGGTCGGTGGGGTCGGGAAGCTCTTCCGTGGTGATCTGGAGGAGGCGGGCCGCTGCCTCGGGGTCCGCCGTCATCATGTCCTTCAGCCTGTCGGCATGCTCCGCCGACCGGCTGAACAGGATGGTATCGATGACGGCGATGCCGATGACGCCGCCCAGCGCCCGGGTCAGGTTGTAAAGCCCGCTCGCATCGCTCACCCGTTCGAGGGGGAGGAAGCCGAGCGCGAAGCGCGTCACCGGAACAATGCAGAGGCCAAGGGCAACGCCTCTCACCACCTGCGGCCAGAACAGCTCCTCGTATCCTGACTGCCGCGTTTCGAATCCGCTCATCAGCAGTCCGGCTGCGAACAGCCCAAAGCCGATCATGCTCAGCAGCCGTGGTGGCACCACCCGGTCCAGCACCACGGAGAGGGGGGCCGAGGCGAGCTGGGCGAGGCCCGTGACAAGCACCACCATGCCGATCTCGACCGGGCCCATGTAGCGCACCAGCGAAAGGAACACCGGCAGAACATAGACGGACCCATAAAGCCCGGTACCGAGCAGGAAGCTCACCGCGCAGCCATAGGCGAGGTACTTGTCCCGGAGCAGCGAGAAGTCGACCGCGGAACGGGGGCGGATCACCGTCAGCCACAGGAGCAGAGCGAAGGTTCCGAACAGCAGCACGGTGATGGGCGAGAGCCACCCCCGGTCCGGCGCCTCCTTGAGGCCGATCTCGAGGGCTGCCAGCGAAATGGCAAGGAAGACGAGCGAGGTGACGTCGAGATGCTTCAGGAGCTTCAGGTTCGTCGGCTCGCGCGGCAGGCAGGCGAGGGCCAGGATGATGGTGATCAGGCCAGGCCCCACATTGATCAGGAACAGCCAATGCCAGGAGAAATTCTCGGTGATGAGCCCGCCGGCGATCGGTCCGAGCGAGGGCGCGATCACGGCAAGGATGCCACCCAGCACGGTAGCCAGCGCCTGCTCCGTGCCCGGCCGGAACAGCAGAAAGACGGCGGAGAAGACGGTGGGCATCAGCACGCCCGCCGCGGCCCCCTGCAGGATGCGGAAGCCGATCAGCATGGAAAAGCCCGTGCTCAACGCGCAACCGATTGAAGCGAGGGTGAAGAGGGTCGTCGCCGTGATCGCGAGCTTGCGCAGCGACATCACCCGCATCAGCAGCCCCGTGAGCGGGATGGTGATGATCTCGGCGATGAGATAGGACGTCTGGATCCAGCTCATCCTGTCGGCGCCGATGTCGAGCGCCTCCTCGATGACTGTCAGCGAGGTCACGATGATCTGGATGTCGAGGATCGCCATGAACGTGGCGATGCAGAGGCCGGCGAAGCCGAGCCACCTGCGGGTGTCACTCAGACGAGAAACGTTTGCAGATACATCCGTCATGGAACTCGCACTATGGACCAGCCTTCCGTGTCAACCAATGCCCTCCCGGCAAGTTGTGAGGCTTGTAATTGCCGCAGTCAAACCATTAAATGATGGTCATGCGCGCGTTATTGCCGAGCCTCATGCTGGTCCTTCTGCCGGCCGCCGCCCAGGCCATGAACTGGGAGGGAAAGGACGACTGGATGACGGACATGGAGCCTGCTTCCATTTATGAGCAATCCGCGCCCCACGCAAAGCCCCCGCCGGATAGGACTTGCGAGGCCGTCGAAAAGGAGCTCAAGGACAATCCTTACGAGCAGGTCCCGCTGGATAGGCATGCCTGCCGTCCGGCAGAGGTCCCACCTGGGGCTGGTGGTTAACCCAGCTGTCGTATCAATCCTATAATCCTGCCACCTCTCAAGACTTGGGAACCCCTCCGCCGTGATGGACGTGATCCAGCCCTATCTCGACTTTTTCTCAGCCAATCCGGGCTGGGCGCTGGTCATCATTTTCCTCATCGCCATGGGCGAGGCCCTGCTGATCATCGGCCTCTTCGTGCCCTCGACGGCAGTACTGGTCGGCGCGGGCGTTCTCATCGGCACGGGACATTTGAGTTTCTGGCCGGTCATTGTGGTCACCGCCGTCGGCGCCATCGTGGGCGACCAGATCTCCTACTGGGCGGGCCGGTTCTTCGGCGAGCGGCTCAAGATCATGTGGCCCTTGAACCATTATCCGCAGCTCGTCGCCAAGGGCGAGGATTTCGTGCGGCAGCATGGCGGCAAGAGTGTCGCCATCGGGCGTTTTGTGCCGGGGGTGAAGTCGGTGGTGCCGGGCGTCGTCGGCATGCTCGGCATGAACCAGCTCTATTTCGTGATCGTCAATGTCACGTCCGGAATCGTCTGGGCCTTCGCCCATGTGGTGCCGGGTGTGCTGATCGGTCAGGGCCTCGCCTTCGCGGGCGAGCTCAGCGGCAGGCTGCTCGTCGTCCTTCTCGTGCTGCTCGGCCTCCTGCTGCTCGCGGGCTATGTGATCCGTCTCGCCGCGGCGGGCGTCTCGCCCTATCTGAACCATCTTCTCGCCCGCGTGTCGGACTGGGCCCGTGGCAAGCCGGGCCGCTCGTGGCAGCGTTTTGCCAGGGCGGTCGCGCCGGACAATCCGCGCTCCGTGGTCATCGTGCTGTTTGCGGCCATTGCCTTCATCGGCGCCATCGCCTTCCTCAATCTCGGCTTCCGCATGCTGCCGGGCAATGCCGTCTCCAACATCGACCTGTCCGTCGCCTCGCTGATGCGCGAGACCCGCAATGCGCCTGCCGACGAGATCATGACGGTGATCACCATGATGGGCGACACGCTGGTCATGGTGGCGCTGTCGCTTGCCATTCTTGGCTGGCTCATCTGGCACAAGGCCTACCGGGCAGCTTATGCGGCGGGCATCGTCATCGTGTCGGCCAAGCTCTTCGAATTGGCGCTGAAGGCCGGAATCCAGCGGGCGAGGCCATCCGAGCTGACTTACGCGGGCGTTGAACTCTTCTCCTTCCCCTCAGGCCATGCGACCATGGCGGCGGTCACGTTCGGCATTCTTGCCGTGCTGGTCAGCCATTCCATGGGGCGCTGGGGCAGGGCTCTGGTCTATGCCACCTGCGCTGTGGTGGTGGTGATGATTGCCTATTCCCGCGTCTATCTCGGCGCGCACTGGCTGTCCGACGTGGTGGCCGGCCTGCTCTTCGGCACGGTGATGATGGCGGCCTTTGGCGTGGCGATCGAGGCGATCCCGCCGCGCCGCATCAAGCCGGTCGGGCTGTTCGCGGCGGCGCTCAGTGTCTTTGTCGTGGCGGGAGGCCTTCACGTCGCGACAGGGCTGGCGCGGGCCCATCAGCTCTATGCGTTGCCCGAACAGCAGATGGCGGTGCCGATGGCGCAATGGGTCGGCAGCGGCTGGCGGGAACTGCCCGCCCGCCGCATCGACCTTGCGGGACGGCCGGAGGAGAGTTTCATCGCGCAATATGCAGGCGATCCCGCCACGCTGTCGCGCGCGCTGACAGGCGATGGCTGGCGCACCGTCCCGGTCTGGACCTGGCGGGAGAGCGTGGCCTACCTGAACCCGAATGCGAGCCTCGCCGAGCTTCCGCCGCGCCCGGCGCTGCATGAGGGGCTGACGGCCAAGCTCACCCTCACGCGGCAGCCTGGCGGTTCGCCAGATGTGCGCGAGGTGCTTCGGCTCTACAAGACGGACCTCGTGGCGGAGGGGGCCGGTCTCGGCAAGCCGGTCTATCTCGTGAGCCTCACGCGTGAGGCGAGGGGGCACGGTTTCAGCCTCTATGCCATTCCGGAACTCGAACCCGCCGCCAGTGCTGATGCCGGCGCCTTTCTGGCAACGCTCGCCAAGGCGGAGGGGCTTGGCGTTCTCGGCCGGCATCAGCGTGATGGAACCGCGCAGCAACTCATCGCCGCCAGGCCCTGAGGGGGCAATTCGCCACTGGACGCCGAACGCCCGTTCCGCCATATTCCGCCGTGGTTTCCGGGCCTCGTGGCCCCGAGCAACGGACGAGTCGATATGTCATTCCTGAAGCAGCTTTTCACCTGGTGGAACGGCCAGACGCTGAACACCCGGTTCTACACCTGGATGAACGGCGAAAAGGTCGGCGCCGACGAATTCGGCAATATCTACTACCGTGCCAAGTCAGCACTGCCGGAATCGATCAAGGAACGGCGCTGGGTGATCTACAACGGTTATTCCGAAGCCTCCTCCATTCCGCCCGGCTGGCATGGCTGGATGCATCACCGCACCGACGTGCCGCCGAGCCAGGAAGACTATACGCCAGCGGAGTGGCAGAAGCCCCATATCCCCAACCAGACCGGCACGCCTTCGGCCTACCGTCCCAAGGGCTCGATCCTTACGGGTTCGACGCCCGCGCCGCGCGCGGCGGATTATTCCGCCTGGAGGCCCGAATAACCCGCCACATTTTGGCTGGGGTCTGCCGCTAGATCCCGCCGGCAATCAAGAGGAGAGGGCAGCGTTGAAGAATTCCACCGTTGAGACGCTGATCGGCACCGCTGTCGTGGCGATCGCTGCCGCCTTCTTCATCTATGCGTATCAGGTGTCGGATCAGGCCAGTGCGGCGGGCAGCTACCGCGTCAGCGCCGAATTCGACAATGCCCAGGGTGTGAGTGTCGGAACCGATGTGCGCGTCGCCGGCGTCAAGATCGGCTCGGTTGTCGGCTTCACCCTCAACCCGGAGAACTTCTACGCCAGTGTGGTGATGGAGATCGACCCGGCAGTGAAGCTCACCGAGGATGCCACCGCCAAGGTCACCGCTGAAGGCCTGCTTGGCTCCAAGTTCATCTCGCTTGAGCAGGGCGGTTCGGAAACCCTGCTGACTGCGGGCGGGGTGATTTCCAACACCCAGGGTGCGGTCGACATCTGGTCGCTGATCAGCCAGGCCATGTTCGAGAACAAGGGCACGCAGCCAGCACCCTCCGCCCCGGCTGAAACCCAGACGCCGTGATGAATACGCCGAGCCCCGGCCGCCAGCTCTGGTCGGCAGGATCATATGATACCCATGCCCGCTTCGTGTCCGATCTCGCCTCGGGCGTGGTCGATTGGCTCGCCCCGGTCGCAGGCGAGCGTATCCTCGATCTGGGATGCGGCGATGGCGTGCTGACGGCGGACATCGCGGCGAAGGGCTCACATGTCACCGGAGTCGATTCGAGCGAGGCCTTTATCGCTGCCGCACGGGCGCGCGGCCTTGATGCGCGGCTCATGGATGGCCAGGCGCTGGAGTTCACGGCGGAGTTCGATGCCGTCTTCTCGAACGCAGCGCTGCACTGGATGACCAAGGCGGAGGCCGTGGCCTCCGGCGTCAGGCGTGCGCTCAAGCCCTCGGGCCGCTTCGTCGCCGAGTTCGGCGGCCACGGCAATGTCGCGGCGATCGTCACGGCCCTGCGTGCCGTCGGCAAGCAGAGGGGCGGCGATCTGGCGCTGGCGCATCCATGGTATTTCCCCTCGGCTGAAGAATATCAGGCTTTGCTGGAGAAGGCGGGCTTCGCCGTCAAGCGCATTGCCTTGATCCCGCGCCCCGTGGTGCTGAAGACCGGCATTGCCGAATGGCTGAAGCTGTTCCGCAAGCCTTTCTTCGACCAGTTCGGCCCCGATGCGGAGGCCGCGCTCGCCGAAACCGTTGAGCTGCTCCGTCCGTCGCTCTGCGATGCGGCCGGTAACTGGACGGCGGATTACGTGCGCCTGAGGGTGGAGGCGGCATGCGAATGATGCGCCTGCTGCTCGCCATCCTCCTGCTGCCGCTCGCCATGGCGCCCGCGCTGGCGCAGTCCGGACGGATTTCGAACCCGATCGCGGTTTTTGCAGGGCTCGACAAGATCACCGGTGTCACCACCACCTTCGAGATCCCGATCGGCGAGGAGCGGCGTTTCGGTGCGCTCATCGTGAAGCCCAATGCCTGCTACTCGCGCCCCGTCACCGAGGAGCCCAAGACCACGAGCTTCGTCGAGGTCGACCAGGTCGAGATGGAGAAGATGCGCCGCCGCATCTTCTCCGGCTGGATGTTCGCCGAAAGCCCGGGCCTCAATGCGGTCGAGCACGCGATCTATGACGTGTGGCTCACCGGCTGCCGCGATCCCAACGCGCCGCCGCCCGTGGTCGAGGTCCTGCCCGACATCTCCACGCTGCAGGATCAGATCGGCCGGGACGAGGAAGTGGCCGACTAACCCCACACCCGCGCGCTGCGCGGTGTATCGAGGTGGTAGTCGGTATAGCTCCGCGACATGATCTCTGCCCCCATCTTCTCTGCCGCGGCGAGCGGCCCGCGGGGATCGTTGGTGACTTCGGCGCGCGCATTGCCAACCCCCCTGACGATCCCCACGAAAGTGGAACGCGTGTAGCGCGCGAATTCCTGCATCTGGTGGACGATGCCGAGTTCGGCGCCGGGGTAGGTCTCTTCCGATGCCAGCACCAGCCCGATGCGCTTGCCCTGCATGCGCGCCACCACATCCGCCGAACCGGGGTAGGAGGCCGCGTAGTAGCAGAAGCTCCGGTCGAAGAAGGCCTTGGTCTGCGCCGACATGCCATACCAGTAGATGGGTGTGGCGAAGACCACCGCATCGGCCGTCAGGTAATCATCGAAGAACAGGCTGTGGTAGCCGTCATCGATGCTGCATTCGCCATCGGTCTTGCGGCAGCTCCGGCAATCCCTCAGGAAATGCGAGATGTGGCCGTCGATGTGGCGGAGCTTTGCGGCCATGCCGGTTCCCTCCGCGCCGTGGCGCACCGCCTCCGCCAGCGTTGCGCTGTTGCCGGCACGCCGTGGGCTGCCGACGAGAATGAGAAGTCCCGCCATGATCGTTCTGCTGCTCTTTGCTGCTGTCAGCCTGAAAACTAGGCGATGCTTACCTCTGGCCACAAGCGTTGATTTCACCCGGTGCTTTGCCTAGTCTCCGAACCGTCAGGAGTGCGATGACACAGCTCGAAGACCGGGACCTGCCATTTCATCTGCCAGCGGCGGCCGGTCTGCTCTCGGCCGCGGCGGATGCCGAAGGCGTTCCGGAGGCAGCGCGGGACCTGCCGCGCCTCATCGGCGAGCTGGCGAAAATCGCGGGCGCCATCGGCTCGCGTGAATTCTATGGGGTTGCACTCTCCGCGCTGGGCCGGCTTCTCGGCTGCGAGCGGCAACTGGCCATGCGCTATGCCCAGTTCGCCAAGCCGCAGTTCCTGGTGAATCATTCCCTCACCGCGGAGGCGGAGGCACTCTATCTCCAGAAGCTCTACCGCATCGATCCGCTGCTCCGCCTGGTGCGCAGCGAGGTCAAGGAGCGCGTGCTCACCACCGTCGAGATGCACCGCGAGGAGAACGGCGCCATCTATTTCGAGGATCTCTACCGCTCGGCCCAGATCTATGACGAACTCGTCGTGCTGCTCCCGGCGGCGGGCGGCGTGTGGGTGGCGCTGTGCCTCGATCTCAATGACCGGAACTTCACCCCGGACGAAGTGGCCTTCGTGCGCCTCGTCTATCCGCTGCTCGACAGCCTGCACCAGCGCCACATCGCCAGCGGCCTCTCCGGCCATCGCGGCGGTTACCTCAATGACAGCCAGCTCGCCGTCATGGTGCTCGATGCCCAGGGCGAGGCCTGTTTCCGCAACGGCATATGGAGCGGCAAGGTGAGCGCCATGCAGGAGGACGCGATCCGCGCCGTCTCGACGAGTTCGGCTGCCGGTGTGCACTCCCTGTCCGAGGAGGATGTCGTCCACTGGGAAACGCTGGAGGCTGGCAATGCGCTGGCCCCCGGCGGGCGGATCTTCGTGGTGGAGGGCCGCTCGCCCGGCTATCTCGGCGTCGAAACGCTGTTCAGCGAACTGGCCGCCGATTACGAACTGACGCCGCGCGAGTGCGAGATCATCGGCCTCAGCCTGCGCGGGCATGGCTCGGCATCGATCGCCCAGCGCCTCGCGATCGGGGCGGGCACGGTGCGCAATCACAAACACCGCCTCTATGCCAAGCTCGACGTCACCTCCGAGCGCGAAATCGCGTCCCTGATCTTCGGCCGGATCTTCGCCAAGGCGGGCAGCCGCAACTGACGCCGTACTCGCCCAATGGTGTCACCTGTCACCATTGTCAGCCCCGGAACCCGATGCAATACTTCGCGTAACCGGCCCGAAAGAGGCAGCGGAACGGACTGCCCTTGCCGGCGTCAACAGGAAGGAACGTCACCATGAAGCTCACATCCTGGTTGCGTGATGCGTCGCGCGGACTTGCCGCCCTCTCCGTGGCGGCACTGACCGCCACGGCGGCATTCGCGGCGGACCCCATCAAGATCGGCGCACCCATTCCCCAGACTGGCCCCTTCGCCAGCGACGGCGGCGTGATGGAAAAGGCGATCACGCTTGCGGTCGAGGACCTGAACAAGGCTGGGGGCGTGCTGGGCCGCCCGGTCGAGGTCAGCTTCTTCGACATCGGCGATCTCTCGCCGGACAAGCTGCAGGCCGCGGCCGCCAACCTCATCGACCGCAACAAGTCCGACTTCATCGTCACCGGCTATGGCGGCTTCGGGCCGGACATTCCGGCCTTCTGCCCGCAGGGCGTGCCCTTCATCCACAATGACGCCTTCACCAGCGTCGTCCAGATGATGAACGACATGGGCTGCAAGCACATCTTCAACGCTTCCGACGTCGAGTCGGCCTATGGCAAGGCGATGTTCGAGCAGCTCATGGCGCTGGGCCGCGACTTCCCGCTCAAGAAGCTCGCCATCGTGCATGGACCCTATGAGTGGGAGTCGGGCTTCACCAAGGCCATGGCGGACGCCGCCACAGCAGCCGGCTGGGAGGTCGTGCTGAACGAGGAGGTTCCTTACGAGAGCGTGCAGTGGCAGGGCATCGTCAGCAAGATCCGTGACGCGCAGCCCTCGCTCGTCCACATCGAGGTGCTGGATGCCAGCCTCACCTACACCTTCCTCCAGCAGTACTTCTCCAACCCCGTGAAGGGCGCGCTCGTCAATGCGGGCTATGCTGCGAGCATTCCTGCCTTTGGCGAGGTGATCGCGCAGGGCAATGTCGAGGGCGTCATCGGCATGACGCTGTCAGCCCAGCTTCCAGGCCCCGAGGCCGATGCCTTCGTCAAGAACTGGCAGGCGCGCTACAATGAAATGCCGCCCTACAGCCTCGCCGCGCAGCTCTATGACGAGGTCAACATGTGGGCCGAGGCGGTGAAGCAGGTGGGCGACCCCTCGAACCATGCGAAGGTGGTCGAGGCCATCCAGAACATGAGCTTCAAGGGCCTCACCGGCACGCTCAAGTTCGACGAGACGCGCAAGATCCCGACGAGCGACGAGACCCAGCCGGCCTTCTTCCTGCAGGTGCAGGGCGGCCAGCTGAAGCCCGTCATGATCGGCGCCAAGAAGGTGGGCGAGTTCATCGAACCCGCCTTCGCGAAGTAAGTAAGCGGTAAGGCGCCCCGCTGCCTTCCTGGCGGCGGGGTCATCCGGTTTTCCCATGCAGCAGGCTGCTGAACAGCTGACATCGAGGCAGGGCGCGGGCGCGATATTGGCGGTCGCGCATGTGAGCCGCCGTTTCGGCAGCCTGATGGCGCTGAATGACCTGAGCTTCGAGATCGCGAAGGGCGAGATCCTCGGCATTGCCGGGCCCAACGGCGCGGGCAAGAGCACGCTGCTCAATGTCTGCACCGGCGTCGTGCCGCCCACGGCAGGCCGCGTCCTGTTCGATGGCGAGGCGGTGTCGGGCCGTCCGGCCCACCGCTTCTGCCGCATCGGTATCGCCCGCACATTCCAGATTCCGCAGATCTTCTCCTCAATGAGCGTGGAGGAGAATGTGCTGACGGGCGCCATGTTCGGCAGCGCCACCACGCTTGGCCACGCGGAGATCCGCGCCCGCCTCGACAGCGTCTTGGATCTCACAGGCCTCACCCGCCAGCGCCAGCAGCCCGCGAGCCTCGCGGACCTGATGACCCGCAAGCGCATCATGATCGCGGCGGCACTCGCGACTGATCCCAAGCTCCTGTTCCTCGACGAGCCGCTGAGCGGCCTCAACACAGAGGAGGTTGATATCTTCGTCGCTCTCTTCCGCCATCTCCATGCCGTGCTGGGCCTGACGCTCGTGGTCGTCGAGCACAAGGTGCGGGCGCTTGCGGCGTTGTCGAGACGCATCCTCATCCTCAACGCCGGAACGCGCCTCATCCTCGACACGCCGGAAACGGTGATGCGGGACCAGCGCGTCATCGACATCTATCTGGGGTCCCGCAACCTTGCTTAGCGTGCGCGGCATAAACGTCTTCTATGACGACTTCCACATCCTGCACGGCGTGTCGCTGGAGGTGGGAAAGGGCGAGCTGGTGGGCATCGCCGGCGCCAATGGCCATGGCAAGAGCACGTTGCTGAAGGCCGTCTGTGGCCTGGTGCCGGTCTCCTCCGGCGACATCCTCTATGCGGGGGAGAGCATCATCGGCCGCAGCGTCTCGCAGCTCGTGGGCGGCGGCCTCGTCTATGTGGCGGAGGATCGCCGCCTCTTCCCGGACATGACGGTCAGGGAGAACCTGCTGCTCGGCGCCTTCCTTGACCGGGGCCGGGCGCGCGAACAGGAATCGCTCGCCCATGTCTTCAAGCTTTATCCGCGGCTCGAGGAGCGGCAGGGCCAGCTCGCCCGCACTTTGAGTGGCGGTGAGGCGCAGATGCTGGCGCTGGGCCGCGGCCTGATGTCGGCGCCCGCCCTTCTCGCCATCGATGAGCCCTCGCTGGGCCTCGCACCCAAGCTTGTCGACGGCATGCTGGACACCATCGCCCAGTTGAAGCGGGAAGGCACGGCCATCCTCCTCGTGGAGCAGAGCCTCGGCCTCATCGAAGGCATCGTCGACCGCATCTACGAGCTGGAGGAGGGCGTCATCTCCGGCGGCGGCCGCCTCACCCAGGTGGCGGAGGGCTGATGCCGCAACTCTTCGAGGTCATCTTCGGTGGCATTGCACAGGCGGCGGTCTATGCGCTGATGGCGGTGGGCCTGTCACTCGTCTACGGCACGGCGCGCACGCTGAACTTCGCCCATGGCGCGCTCTACACGACGGGCGCCTACATCGCCTATGTGCTGACTGTCGGCTATGTGGGCTTGCCGCTGTGGGCCGCCGTCATTGTGCTGGTCCCCATACTCTTCGGCATCGGTGCGGGCATCGAGCGCTTCATGCTGAGGCCGCTCCGCCGGGGGCGGAACTGGAAGATCACCGCCATGATGGTGACGCTCGGCCTTGCCTTCGTCCTCGATAATGCAAATCTCCTGCTGTTCGGCGCGGTGGCGAAACCCATGCCCGCCTTCATCGAGGGCTCGGTCTCGATCTTCGGCGTCGTGGTACCGGTCTACCGGATCGCGGTGCTGGTCATCGCCTTGACCGTGGTGCTGCTCCTCGAACTCTTCCTGAATGGCACGCGTTTTGGTTGGGCGGTCAGGGCCGTGGCACAGGACATTCAGGGTGCCAAACAGGTGGGTATCGACGTCAACCGGATCTTCGCCTTCACCTTCGGCCTCTCGGTGGTGCTGACGGGGCTTGCGGGGCTGCTGCTGTCGCCGATCTTCCTGATCTCGCCGCAGGGCGGGTGGGAGCCCTTCCTCAAGGCCTTCGTCATCGTGGTGCTGGGCGGCCTTGGCTCGACGCGCGGTGCGCTGGCCGCCGCGTTCATCCTGGGCCTCGTCGAGGCGGCCGTCGTCTACAATCTGGGCGCCAACTGGACCATGCCGGTCTGGATGGTGACACTCCTCCTCGTCCTGATGATTCGCCCGCAGGGCCTCATGGGCAGTGGCCAGACGGAGGCCGCCAAGTGAACGCCGATACGAGCAAGACGATGGATGACGCCCGCGCCGTCAGGCCGCCCATGCAGCGGATGCAATATGCCTACTGGGGTGCCGTGGGCCTCCTCGCCCTCATGGGGGCGCTGATCTCGGACAGCTATGTGCAGCATGTGCTGATCCTGTGCTTCCTGTGGTGCATGGTCGCCGCCGCCTGGGACCTGACGCTTGGCTATGCCGGCATCTTCAACTACGCCCAGATCGCGCTCTTCGCCTTCGGCGCTTACGCAACGGGCATGCTGACCTTGCGGCTCGGTCTTCCGCCCATTGCCGCTCTCGTGCTGGCAACCGCCCTGACCGGGCTCCTCGGCCTTCTCGTCGCGCTGCCCTGCCTGAGGCTACAGGGCGAGTATGTGGCGCTCTTCACCTTCTCGATCCACCTCGCCATGCCGCCGCTGATCCAGCTTGCGAAGCCGCTTGGCACCGGTGGCGCCATGGGGCTGCTTGGCATTCCGCCGCTCCAGGCCTTTGGCGTGGTGATCGGGCCGTCGAACAAGATCGGCTGGTATTTCCTCGCCCTCGGGGCGGCGGCCATCACGGTCTACATTGTCTATTTCGCCGTGCTCAGAAGCCGCACCGGCCGCGCCTTCGTGGCCCTGCGCGACGCGCCGGACTTCGCGCGTTCGCTTGGCGTCAATGCCTTCAAGTACAAGCTGCTGGCCTTCGTCCTCTCGGCCCTGTTCACCGGCTTCGCGGGCGCGCTTTACGGGCACTACACCTCGGTGGTGACGCCCAAGATCCTCGGCAATGAATTCATCCTGCTCATCATCGTGATGATGGCGATCGGCGGCATTGGCCGCTTCCCCGGCGCGGTGCTTGGCGCGTTCGTCATTACCATCCTCAACGAACTCCTGCGCGATGCCGGAACTTACAGGCTGCTGATCCTCGGTGTCCTCGTGGTGGCGACACTGCTCTTGCTGCCCAATGGCCTGGTGTCGCTGTGGGAGAGGCTGAAGCGGGCCAGGCCTCGCCCGCGCAATTGAAGGAGTAAACCGATGGACAAGGTCACGGCCACACAGGACCAGGCCCCCTTACGCGGCGCACCGCAGCGGGAATACACCGATCAGGCGGTGTTCGATCAGGAGCTCGCCGAGGTCTTCGGCAATGACTGGGTCATGGTGGGCCGCCAGGGTACGATCCCCGAACCCGGCAATTACATGACGGCGAACATCGGCAAGCGCCCCATCGTCTGCCTCCGCCAGAAAGACGGCTCGATCCGCGCCTTCGCCAATTTCTGCCTTCACCGTTATGCCAAGCTTCTCAACGGGCGCGGCAAGGCGGGGCGCATCGTCTGCCCCTATCATGCATGGACCTATGAGATCACCGGGCGGCTGATCGGCATCACGGAGCCCTCGGGCTTCGGCACGGCCTGCAAGCCGGAGATGGGTCTCAAGGAGCTGGCCTGCGAAGTCTGGCTGGGCTTCGTCTTCGTGGCGCTGCGCCATGACCTGCCGCCCATGGCGGAGAAGCTCGCACCCCTGGCGCGGCACCTCGCCCATTACGATCTCTCGGCATATGAAGACCGTTATGTGTTCGACGAGGAGGAGTGGACGGGCAACTGGAAGCTCGTCTACGAGAATTTCGTCGAGTGCTACCATGTCACCTATGCACACCGGCAGTCGATCGGGCCCACCAACCCCACCGCACTTGCTGAGATGGGGCCGATGGACCAGGCGCAGTTCTCGATCCATTACAATCCGTACCGCCCGGAGGATCTTCCCGAAGTCCACAATCCGGATCTCGACGAGGATGAGCGCCGCAGGCTTCTCGTCATCGGCATCTACCCCAACTTGCTCGTCGCCATCGATGCCAACTTCGTCTGGTGGATGATGCTGGAGCCCAGGTCCGTGGACCGCACCAACGGCCGCTGGGGCCTCTCCTTCTCGCCAAAGGCGATGAAGGGCATGAAGGACCCCGATGCCTATGCCGGGAAGATCCGCGAGGTGATCAACACCGCCACCATCGAAGACAAGAAGGTGGTGGCCGCGGTGCAGGAGGGCGTGAATTTCGGCGCGGAGGAGCCTGGCTTCCTCCACGCCGGGCTTGAGATCTACGTCGACGAGTTCCGCCGCTATCTTGACCGCATGCTGGGCCGCAATACGGCCTGATCCAACGATACGAAACAGATCAAACGGGAGACAGACACCATGGCCAGCGACACCACCTTCAACGAGAACGCCTTCACCGGCCTTCTCCATGCCGGAACGCACGGCACCTTCATGCGCCTTCCGGCCGTCAAGGCGGATGCCAAGGCGATCAAGGACAACAAGGTCAGCGCCGCCTTCCTGGGCTTCCCGTGGGATGCGATGTGCATCAGCCGCACCGGCGCCAATTACGGCCCGCGCGCCATCCGCGAGGCGAGTGACCAGTTTTCCTTCTACAATGCCTCGACCGGCATGGACCTCCATGACCACTATCGCTTCGCCGATTGCGGCGACGTCGCGGTGGTGCCTGGTTCCGCCGTCCGCACCATGGACCGCGCGGAGGCGATGGTCTCCGAAATCCTGAAGGGCGGGGCAATGCCCATCACCATGGGTGGCGATCACTCGATCACCATCGCCTGCGTGCGCGCCTTCGCCAAGGCGCACAAGAAACCGGGCCTCGTGCTGGTCGACACGCATTTCGATACGGCACTCGAAGTGGGCGGCGAGGAGCTGAGCCATTGCTGCCCCATCACCCGTGCGGTCGATGCGGGCTTCGATCCCCGCCGCATCGCCATTGTCGGCACCGGCGGCTGGATGAACCCCAAGTCCGAACTCGACTACATCAAGAAGCAGGGCATCACGCTCTTCACCATCGAGGAGATCTGGGACCAGGGTGCCAAGGCCATCGCCGCCAAGGCCGCAGCCGTCGCCTCGAACGGCTCGGACGGCGTCTATCTCACCTATGACATCGATGCGATCGACGCGGCCTATGCGCCGGGCACCGGCGTTCCTACACCGGGCGGCATGT
>JBEILC010000017.1:0-28312 GCA_040379425.1 Hyphomicrobiales bacterium | reverse complement strand
TCCTCCGCAAAACCAAGGAACGCAGTGTCGAGGCGACCTGGCAGCGGATCGGCGCAATCCTTCCATCCTTCACGCCACAGGAATGCTCAAACTACTTCAAAAACGCCGGATATAGGTCCACGTAGAGTCATTCCGCTCTAGATGTCCTCCGCGGGATGTGCCCTCTCCTTGACCGGCAGTCTGGGCACAGCGTCGCGGCACCCATCAGCAGAGAAATCCTCAGATTGCACCCGATCGCGTACGGCAATCAAAAGGAGCAAAAGGCGGTTGAGCGAAATCAATTCTGCTATCCTTGCGGGATATTGCATGGAATCGAATGGCAACGAGGGCCTTTCCACTCTAATATTATAATATTATCATATGCCGCTCGCGCTTGCCTGGAAGAACAATCCGCGACCGCAGGCGGTGCACACTTGCCTTTCATTCATAACTCCTGCGCTGACTCGTCGCCTGCAGAGTGCAGTTAAATCACTCTTTGAGAGCCTTGATCTTGCCGAAACCCCTTCGTGAGCTTTCACTTTTTCCTGGCTCTGCCTCGCTCCGCTTGTCCTTGTCCTGACCGGATTGATCGTCCTCCCCGCCAACACTCTTCAACGGGAGATCGTTGCCAGGACGGGCGGAGTGCTCGCCGTCGCGGCGATCCGAACTTGCCGACCGCCTGCCAGCACCGGGGGCCTGCCGCTGGCCAGGCTGCAGCGAGGCGATCACGCGGCGCTTCTACTGTGATGCGCACTATGCACGGGTGTTCGTGCGGTTCATCCCGGAGCGCCGCCGGTAGCACGGGTGCTACTGCTTTTGTTCAGTCGCGGGATTGTGGTGATGGACAGAGTGAGGGACGGCGGGATAAGCCTGGGTTTAAGTAATTGATTATATTGGGGAAAAATCTGATTAATGGTGGGCGATACTGGACTCGAACCAGTGACCCCTGCGATGTGAACACAGTGCTCTACCAACTGAGCTAATCGCCCGTGCCGTGGGGTGGGCTGCGTATAGGCGTAAGGGGGAGGCGAAGTCAAGGATGCGGCCGATGCATCTCCGGCGGGCCCTTTTGCGTAGCCACCGCCATGAAGCTTCTACTGGCATTCCTCGTGGTTCCCGCCGTGGCGGGGCTGGCGCTGTGGGCTGCGGTTGCCACCACCTCGGCGCTGGCCGTGTTCAACGCGCTCGTGCCGGTGGACCGGGGCGTGGAGCGGGTGGCGGAGGGAGAGGCCTATGGGCCCGATCCGCGCCAGAAGCTTGATGTCTACCGGCCCGTCAAAGCCGCCGCCGGTCTTCCCGTTCTGGTGTTCTGTTATGGCGGTGCGTGGAACTCGGGCGAACGTGTGCTTTATGAGTTTGCCGGGCGGGCCTTTGCCGCAGCGGGCTTCCTCACCATTATCTTTGATTACCGGCTGGTGCCGGACCACCGCTTTCCCGCCTTTGTGGAGGATAAGGCGGCGGCCATGGCATGGGCCTCGCGCAATGCCGCGCGCTTTGGGGGGGACGGCGGGCGCCTGTTCCTCGCCGGCCATTCGGCGGGAGCCTATAATGTGGCGATGGCGGCGCTTGACCCGCGCTACCTGGCAGCCCACGGGCTTGAACCCGGTGTGGTCGCAGGCGTCGCGGCGCTGGCGGGGCCCTTCGATTTCCTGCCGCTGGACGGGCCATCAACCATCGAGGCCTTTGGCCAGTGGCCGGACCTGGGCGAAACCCAGCCTGTCAATGCCGTAACGCGTCAGGCCCCGCCCTTCCTGCTGATCACGGGGGACGCGGACCGCACGGTCTATCCGCGTAATTCCAGGCGCCTGGCGGAGCGGCTCATGGATTCGGGCGTGGAGGCGCGGCTGGTGGTTCTGGAGGGGCTTGGCCATGCGGATGTGGTCACAGCACTCGCCTGGCCACTGCGCTGGCGGGCGCCCGTGCTCGGCCTCGTGACAGAGTTCTTCCGCGAGGTTCAGGCGAGCGCGAAGAGATCCTGAATGGCCTCATGGGCCTCGTCGAAATGGCTGATCATGCGGTCCGGCCCGAATTCCTCGACGGGGCGCGGCGTGTAGCCGAAGGGCACGCCGATCACTGGCACGCCGGCGTTGCGCGCGGTCAGAATGTCGGTTTCGCTGTCGCCCACCATGATGGCGCGCGGTGCGACGAGCCCAAGGCGGCTGACGGCCTCGCGGAAGGGCCGCGGATCGGGCTTGGCCACGCCAAGTGTATCAGGCCCCACGATCGCGCCGAAGAAGCGGGACATGTCAAGCGCATCAAGGAGCTGCACGGACAGGCCTTCGAGCTTGTTGGTGCACACGCCGAGACCGAAGCCTTCCTCCTTCAGCCGCTCGAGGAGCCGGATGACGCCGGGAAATGGCTCGCTGCCGTCGGCGATGTTCTGCGAATAGAAGTCCACGAAGCGCTTGTGGCCGGGCTCGACGTCATAATTCTCGGGCAAGCCTCCCGTGGCGGCAAGCCCGCGGGTCAGCAGCGCTCTGGCGCCGTGGCCCACGAAGGATCGCACTTCCGCCATGGAAATGGCGCGGCGGCCCATGGCCTCCAGCACGTGGTTGGTGGCGCGCATCAGGTCCGGCGCGGTGTCGACGAGGGTCCCGTCGAGGTCGAAGATCACGGCGCGGTCTGGCATGGAAACTCCGGGAATCTGGCGTGTTTGTCGTAGGCTGGAGCCCGTGCTAAGAGCCCGCCACCCGAATGACAAGGAGATCTCGAAATGGATATCCGCAAGACCCAGGCGCTGCGCGACATACTGAAGGACACGTCCCTCCTCAAGGACAAATGTTACATTGACGGCAAGTGGACCGGAGGCTCCGCTACCATCGATGTGACCAACCCGGTAGATGAGAGCGTCATCGGCTCCGTGCCGAAGCTCGGCGCCGCCGAGACCCGCCAGGCGATCCTGGCCGCTCAGCGTGCCCAGAAGGACTGGGCGAAGAAATCCGCCAGGGAGCGCGCGGCGATCCTGCGCAAGTGGTTCAACCTGATGATGGAGAATCAGGAAGACCTCGCCCAGATCATGACGGCGGAGCAGGGCAAGCCGCTCGCCGAGTCGCGCGGCGAGGTGGCCTATGGCGCCTCCTTCATCGAGTTCTTCGCGGAAGAGGGAAAGCGCATCTATGGCGAGACGATCCCGTCGCCCTGGCCCGCCGCCCGCATGGTGGTTATCAAGCAGCCCGTGGGCGTCGTCGCCGCCATCACGCCGTGGAACTTCCCCAACGCCATGATCACCCGCAAGGCGGGCCCGGCTCTGGCCGCTGGCTGCGCCTTTGTCTGCAAGCCCGCGAACGAGACGCCGCTCTCCGCGCTTGCACTCGCCGAACTGGCCGAGCGCGCAGGGATCCCCGCCGGCGTGTTCTCGATCCTCACCGGCGTCTCGCGCGAGATCGGCGCGGAGATGACGTCGAACCCCATCGTCCGTGCACTGACCTTTACGGGCTCGACCGAGGTCGGCCGCGTGCTGATGGCCCAGTGCGCGCCCACCATCAAGAAGGTGGGCCTCGAGCTTGGCGGCAATGCGCCGTTCATCGTGTTCGACGATGCGGACCTCGATGCCGCCGTGCAGGGCGCCATGCTCTCCAAGTACCGCAACGCCGGCCAGACCTGCGTGTGCGCCAACCGCATCCTCGTGCAGGATGGCGTCTATGAGGCCTTCGCCGAAAAGCTCGCCGAAGCCGTCAAGAAGCTGAAGGTGGGCGATGGCGCGGAGCAGGGCATCACCACAGGCCCCCTCATCAACAAGGCGGCCATCGCCAAGGTGCAGGAGCACATTGACGATGCGGTGAAGAAGGGGGCGAAGGTGCTGATCGGCGGCAAGAGCCTCGGCGGCAATTTCTTCGAGCCCACGCTGATCCGCGACGTGACCACGGACATGGCCGTGGCGCGCGAGGAAACCTTCGGCCCCGTGGCCCCGCTCTTCCGCTTCAAGACCGAGGAAGAGGCGATCGCCATGGCCAACGACACCGAGTTCGGCCTTGCCTGCTATTTCTACTCGCGTGACATCGGCCGCGTCTGGCGCGTGGCGGAAGGCCTTGAGTATGGCATGGTCGGCATCAATGAAGGCATAATCTCGACCGCCGAAGCGCCCTTCGGCGGCATGAAGGAATCAGGCCTCGGGCGCGAAGGCTCGCACCATGGTGTCGAGGAATATCTGGAAATCAAGTATATGCTGATGGGTGGGCTCAACAAGTGACGGCAGACGAACAGAAGACGGCAGCGGCGCTGGCCGCACTTGACTACATCCAGCCCGGCATGAAGGTGGGGCTGGGAACCGGCTCCACCGCCAACAAGTTCATCACCGCGCTGGCGATGAAGGTCAAGGACGGGCTCGATATCGACTGTGTCGCGAGCTCGAAGCAGACCTTCCGCCTTGCGTCCGAACTCGGCATCCGCATGACGACGCTCGAGAAGCACCCGCGTCTCGACGTGACGGTCGATGGCGCTGATGAGTTCGATCCGAACTTCCAGCTCATCAAGGGCGGCGGCGGCGCGCTGCTCGTGGAGAAGATCGTCGCGTCTTCCTCCCGCTACATGATCGTCATCGCGGACCAGTCGAAGCAGGTCACCACGCTCGGCAAGTTCCCGCTTCCAGTCGAGGTCGTTCCCTTCGGCGTCAACGCCACCGCCTTGAAGATCGAGCGCGCGCTGCGCCTTCTGGGGCTGCAGGGCAAGCTCGTGCTGCGCCTTGACAACGGCAAGCCCTTCCGCACTGACAGTGGCAACGCCATCATCGATGTCTCACTCGGCGCCATTCCCGATCCGAACAAGCTGTCGATCTATCTCAACTCCATTCCGGGTGTCGTCGAGGATGGCCTGTTCATCGACATCTGTAGCATCATTCTCATGGGCACGGACAAGGGCATGGAGACGTTGAGGAAGGCGTCGCACGGGGTTTCATGAGCGGTTTTGACTACGATCTCTTCGTCATAGGCGCTGGCTCGGGCGGCGTGCGCGCGGGCCGCATCGCCGCGCGCCATGGTGCCAAGGTCGCGGTGGCGGAAGAATACCGCGTCGGCGGCACCTGCGTCATCCGCGGCTGCGTTCCGAAGAAGCTTTTCGTCTATGCCTCGAAATTCGCCGAGGAGTTCGAGGATGCGGTGGGCTTCGGCTGGACCACGGAGAAAGTCTCCTTCGACTGGGCAACGCTCATCGCCAACAAGGACAAGGAGATCGACCGCCTCAACAAGGCCTATATCCGCAATCTCGAGGCGGCAGGCGCGGAACTGATCCATGAGCGTGCCACCGTCACGGGCCCGAACAGCGTGGTGCTGGCCTCGGGCCGCTCCGTTACGGCGCGCTACATCCTTGTCGCAACGGGCGCCAGGCCCTTCGTGCCGCGCCACATGCCGGGAAGTGAGCTTGCCATCACCTCCAACGAGGCCTTCCACCTCGAAAGCCTTCCCTCCCGCATCGTGATCATGGGTGGCGGTTACATCGCCGTCGAGTTCGCCAACATCTTCTCAGGCCTGGGTGTTGAAACGGTGCTGGTCTGCCGCGCCCAGCAGATTCTGCGCGGCTTCGATGACGACATCCGCAATCATCTGGCCGGCGAGATGAAGAAGAAGGGCATCGAGATCAGGACCGGGGCCGACATTGCGAAGATTGAGAGTTCGGGAACCGGCGTGCGGGTGACGCTCAACACAGGCGCGCAATTCGGCGCAGGGCATATCATGTTCGCGACGGGCCGCATACCAAATGTCTTGGGTCTTGGCCTCGAGACGGCGGGCGTCGAACTCACTCCGCACATGGCAATCAAGGTCGACGCCTGGTCGCGCTCTTCCGTGCCCTCGATTTATGCGGTGGGCGATGTCACAAATCGTGTGAACCTGACGCCTGTCGCGATCCGCGAGGGCCATGCATTCGCGGATACGATCTTCGGCGGCAAGCCCGTGAAGGTTGATCATTCGCTGGTTCCCACGGCGGTCTTCTCGCAACCCGAAATCGGAACGGTTGGCCTCACCGAGGAGCAGGCCCGCCAGGGCTTCGGCAAGATCGACATCTACAAGACCAGCTTCCGTCCGATGAAGCACACGCTGTCCGGCCGGGACGAGCGCATGCTGATGAAGCTCATCGTCGATGGCGAGACGGACCGCGTGCTGGGCTGCCACATCTGCGGTCCGGATGCGGGCGAAATGGTCCAGCTCCTCGGCATTGCGGTGAAGCTGGGCGCCAAGAAGTCCGACTTCGACGCGACGCTTGCGGTTCACCCCACGGCGGCGGAAGAACTGGTGACGATGCGGGAGAAGTGGACGGGTTCGTAAGGGTCTCGCCCCTACTGGTCCAGCACCTCGAAATGCGCTTCCGTGGTGATGCCGTTGTTGATCGGCAGCATGTCCTGCGGGCAGGCGGAGAACACCACGATCGCGTCCATTTCGGCGCGGAACACCACATAGTCGCCCGGCTTGCACAGGCAGTTGCCCCATTCCAGCGTGCCGTCCGGCTTCCACGGAATGTTCATGAACAGGTTGAGCGAGTCGGGCGTGTAGGCAATGTGGATCCCGAGTTCCGCCAGGCCCGCATGCATGTTGTCCCTGCAGTTGTCGTGGTAGTGGGTGCAACCGAGCAGGCCGTAGCGCTCGTTGTCGCAGGGCGCGATCAGCGTGTCATGGCGGCCGGGGCTCGCATCCTTCGTCATGGTCAGGATCGGGCGGCGGCGGTTGGTGATCATCTTGTCGCCCTCGGCTGGGAACAGCCTCGTCCAGAAGGCGCGGCAGTGTTCCATGCCCATGTATTCGCGGAAGTCACCGGCGTTGAAAGCCCAGAAATCCACCACCTGGTTGCCGTGAGTGTTGATCACTTTCACGGATTGGCCCTTGTTCAGGCGAACGGCCTTGCCGCGGCGGGCCGGAATGGTCTGTAGTGTGGCGGTCACGAAGGTTCTCCTGCAAATCTGAAGGCTATTCATAATGAAGAAAGACCCGCGCTTCCAGCCTGTCGATGCCGCCGTCACGCCCCGCTTTGCAGGGATTGCAACCTTCATGCGCACGCAGCGCCATGACGTCTCGCCGGACCTCGATATCGCGCTCGCCGGCGTGCCCTTCGATATCGGCGTCAACTACCGCGCCGGCGCCAGGCAGGGTCCCGCCGCGGTGCGGGAGGCCTCGCGGCTGATACGCCGGGTGCATAATGTTTCCGGTATCGCCCCCTATGACATCTGCAACGTGGCGGATGTGGGCGACGCGCCGGTGAACCCCATCGATCTTCACCGCTCCATCGCCATGATCGAGGAATTCTATGCCACGATCCATGCCTCAGGCGCGCTTCCGCTGTCTGTCGGCGGCGACCACACCGTGCCGCTTCCCATCCTGCGGGCGCTGGCGAAGGACCGCCCGGTGGGCATCTTCCACATCGACAGCCACGCCGACACGCTGGATACGCTGGCGGATACCAAGATCAACCACGCCACCACCTTCCGCCGCGGGGTGGAGGAGGGGCTGATCGACCCGAAGCGCACGATCCAGATCGGCCTCCGGGGCTCGCGTTTTTCGCCCGATGACATCAAGTGGGGCGAGGATGCGGGCTTCACCTGCATTACGTTTGAGGATTACGAGCGCATGGGCCGGCAGGAGGTGATCGCGAAGATCCGCGATGTGCTGGGCACCGGCCCCACCTACATGACCATCGACATCGACGGCATCGACCCCGCCTGGGCGCCCGGCACTGGTGTCCCTGAAATCGGCGGGCTGACCCCGCGCGAGGTGCAGGTCATGGTCAGGAGCCTCCAGGGCATGCACCTGGTGGGTGGCGACATCTGCGAGGTCGCCCCGTGCTTCGACCCCACCGGCATCACCGCGGTCACCGCGGCCAACCTCATGTGGGAAATGCTCTGCGTGCTGGCGGCTTCGAAGGCGGCGCGGGGCTAGGGCGCGCTTCCGCAAGGCAGGCTTTATCCCCGCGCAAAACCTGCTAGAAGCCCGTCCAAACCCTTGATTTGGACCGATCCGACCCATGTCCGACGACAAGACGCTGAAGACTGACCGCTACCGGGACACCGTGTTCCTGCCCAAGACCTCCTTCGCCATGAAGGCCGGCGTGCCGCAGCGGGAGCCGGAGCTGTTGAAGCGCTGGGAGGAGATCGACCTCTACAACACGCTCCGCAAGCAGTCCGCCGGCCGGCCGAAATACGTGCTCCATGATGGCCCTCCTTACGCCAACGGGCACCTCCACATCGGTCATGCGCTCAACAAGATCCTGAAGGACATCGTCACCCGCTCGCGCCAGATGCAGGGCCATGATTCCAACTATGTTCCCGGCTGGGATTGCCACGGCCTGCCCATCGAATGGAAGATCGAGGAGCAGTACCGCGAGAAGGGCCGGAACAAGGATGAAGTCCCCATCAACGACTTCCGCAAGGAGTGCCGCGCCTTTGCCGAGCACTGGATCAATGTCCAGCGCGAGGAGTTCAAGCGTCTGGGCGTCACGGGTGACTGGGACAATCCCTATCTCACCATGGATTTCCGCGCCGAGGCGCTGATTGCCAATGAGCTGCTGAAATTCGCCGCCTCGGGCCAGCTTTACCGCGGCTCGAAGCCCGTCATGTGGTCGGTCGTCGAGAAGACGGCGCTCGCCGAGGCCGAGGTCGAGTACCAGGACTATCAGTCGGACACGATCTGGGTGAAGTTCCCGGTGCGTGACGGGGCCGCGAGCCTCCTCAACGCTGCTGTGGTGATCTGGACCACCACGCCCTGGACCATCCCCGGCAACCGCGCCATCAGCTTCTCGTCCAAGATCGCCTATGGCCTCTATGAGGTGACGGCAGCGCCCGAGGGAAATTGGGCGAAGCCCGGCGGCAAGTATCTCCTGGCCGACCGCCTCGCCGAAGAGGTGATGAAGGCTGCCAAGGTGGAAAGCTATGAACGCGTGGCGGATGCCGATCCGGCAGGCCTCACCTGCGGCCATCCGCTGGCGCACTTGGGCTATGATTTCCCCGTGCCGCTCCTGGATGGTGACCATGTGACGGACGATACCGGCACCGGCTTCGTCCACACGGCACCTGGCCATGGTGCGGATGACTATGTGATCTGGATGGAGAAGGTCGGAGGGGCAATCCCCTTCACCGTCGATGCCGATGGCTTCTACACCAAGGACGCGCCGGGCTTCACCGGCAAGCGCGTCATCACCGGCAAGGGCGAGAAGGGTGACGCCAATGATGCGGTCATCCGTGCACTGAGCGAAGCGGGTGCGCTCATCTCGCGCGGCCGCCTCAAGCACCAGTATCCGCATAGCTGGCGCTCCAAGAAGCCCATCATCTTCCGCAACACGCCGCAGTGGTTCATCTCAATGTCGAGCCACGGCCTGCGCGATATTGCTCTGAAGGCCATCGACGAGACGAAGTTCTTCCCCGCCGCCGGCCAGAACCGGCTGCGCGCCATGATCGAGCAGCGCCCGGACTGGGTCATCTCCCGCCAGCGCGCCTGGGGTGTGCCGATTGCCGTCTTCGTCAACCGCGAGTCGGGCCAGATCCTCAATGATCCCAAGGTCAATGCTCGCATCGTCGAGGCCTTCACCGCGGAAGGAGCGGACGCCTGGTTCGCGGAAGGTGCGGCCCAGCGCTTCCTCGCCAATGACTATTCGATCCTCGAATGGGAACAGGTGCGGGACATCCTGGACGTCTGGTTTGACTCCGGTTCGACGCATGCCTTCTGCCTGGAGCAGCGCCCGGATCTCAAGTGGCCCGCTGACATCTATCTCGAAGGCTCGGACCAGCATCGCGGCTGGTTCCACTCCTCGCTGCTCGAAGCCTGCGGCACGCGCGGCCGCGCGCCTTATGACGCGGTGCTCACGCACGGCTTCGTCGTGGCCGAGGATGGCCGCAAGATGTCCAAGTCTTTGGGCAACATCGTCACCCCGCAGGACGTGATCAAGCAGTCGGGTGCGGACATCCTCCGCCTCTGGGTGGCCTCGTCCGACTATGCCGAGGACCTGCGCCTGGGGCCTGAGATCCTCAAGACCAATGTCGAGTCCTATCGCAAGCTCCGCAACACCATGCGCTATATCCTGGGCGCGGTGGACGGCCTCCAGGACTGGGAGTTCGTGCAGGCGAAGGACATGCCGGAGCTGGACCGCTACATCCTCCACCGCCTGCATGAGCTCGAGGGCCAGGTCCGCCAGGCCTATGAGGTCTTCGACTACAAGCGGCTCTTCGCTCTGCTGACCAATTTCATGACGGTCGATCTCTCGGCCTTCTATTTCGACATCCGCAAGGACTCGCTCTATTGCGACGCCTGGTCGGATATCCGCCGCCGCTCCTGCCGCACGGTGCTGGACCAGCTCTTCCACTGCCTCACCACCTGGTGGGCGCCGGTGCTGGCCTTCACCATGGACGAGGTGTGGCTGTCGCGCTTCCCGGGTGAGGGCTCTTGCGTGCATCTCATGCAGTTCGCGCGCTGCCCGGATGACTGGGCCGCACCCGATCTGGCCCAGAAGTGGGACAGGATCCGCGTTGTGCGCTCCGTCATCACCGGTGCTTTGGAGATCGAGCGGCAGGTGAAGAAGACCATCGGCTCGGCGCTCGAGGCCGCCCCGGACGTCTATGTGTCGGACAAGGACCTTCTCGCAGCACTTGATGGCGTCGACCTCGCCGAAATCTCGATCACCTCCGGCGCCAGCCTGATCGCGGGCGAAGGCCCGGCGGATGGCTTCCGCCTCGATCAGGTGAAGGGCGTTGCCGTTGTCTTCAAGCCAGCCGAAGGCCGCAAGTGTGCGAGGTCCTGGAAGATCACGCCGGAGGTCGGAAGCGACCCGGACTTCCCCGACATCACCCCGCGCGATGCTGAGGCGGTTCGGGAGTGGCAGATACGTTTCGGCAAGACGGTCTAGATGAAGATCAGGCTTTGGAGTCCGCTCGCACCCCTGGTGCTCGGCCTGGCGGGTCTCGTCTTCGCCATCGACCAGTTGCACAAGTGGTGGATGCTGAATGTCTACGGCATCATCGAAAAGTCGCCCGTCCGCATCACCTCCTTCTTCGACCTGGTGATGGTGTGGAACAAGGGTGTCTCCTATGGCCTTTTCACCACCCACACCCAGGAATGGCTGATCTGCTTGAGCCTTGCCATCACCGCCGTGCTCTGGGTCTGGGCCTGCGGCACAAGGCACGTGTTCAGCGCCGCGGCCATCGCGCTGGTCATCGGCGGGGCGCTTGCCAATGCCCTGGACCGCGCCCTGAGGGGTGCGGTGGCGGACTTCTTTCACTTTCATTATCAAGACTTTAGCTGGTATGTGTTCAACCTGGCGGATGTCGCCATCGTTGCCGGCGTGCTTCTCCTGCTGTATGACTCCCTGTTCATGGATGAAGCCCGGGGCCGCCGTGGAAAAGCCTGATTCCGGCGGCACATCCTCAGGCCTCCTACGCAAGATGGGTGCTGGTATGAAGTCTGCCGTCTCAACAGTTCTCCTTGGTGTTACCGCAATTGCGCTTGCAGGCTGCGGTAACTCAATGCGCAGCTACCTTGAGAAGGATACGCCAGCCCAGATCTCCGCGATGCGCGGCGACCTCACGATGCCGCCCGACCTCCGCCTGCCGGCGCCGGGCACCACGGCGCCCGCACCCGATTCCGGCGCTGCGGAAACTCAGGCGGCGCTGACCGCACCGCCGCCCCCGGCATCTGCACCCGCACCGGCCAAGGCTGCCTCTGCCCCCGCTGAGAATACATCCGGCGTGAACAGCATCTACACCGACGCCGGCATCTCGCTCTACAAGCCGGACGGCACGAAGAAGACGGACTCCGAACTGCGCGAGGAGTTGCAGAAGTATTACATCGCCCAGAAGAGGGCCAAGAACCCGAATTACGGAACGGTCTTCAACGTGGGTAACATCTTCAAGGATGAATAGCGCCTCTGCGCGCTTTTGATCTTCTCCCAGGGATCCCGCATGACAGTGCTCAAGCGACTGCTACCTGCCGTCATCGTCCTCATGTCGGCCATCACGCCGGCACGCGCGCTGGATGTCGATGTGTCTTCCTTCACCCTCGGCAACGGCATGCAGGTGGTGGTGATCCCGGACCGCCGCGCGCCGGTCGTCACCCACATGGTGTGGTACAAGGTGGGAGCCGCGGATGAGCCGCAGGGCAAGGCCGGCATCGCGCATTTCCTCGAGCACCTGATGTTCAAGGGCACACCCAAATACCCGGATGGCGCCTTCAGCCGCATCATCCGCGCCAATGGCGGGGAGGAGAACGCCTTCACCTCGCAGGACTATACCGCCTACCATCAGCGCGTCATGAAGGAGCGGCTGCCGCTCGTCATGGAACTCGAGGCGGACCGCATGCAGAATCTCGTGCTCACCGATGAGAACGTGCTGCCTGAGCGCGCCGTCGTGCAGGAGGAGCGCCGCGAGCGCATCGAGAACGAGCCGGGCGGCCTTCTCGCCGAACAGCTCGATGCCGCGCTCTTTACGGCACACCCCTATGGCAAGCCCGTCATCGGCTGGATGAGCGAGGTCGAACAGCTCACGCGTCAGGACGCGCTTGACTTCTATGACCGGCATTACGAGCCCGCCAATGCCATTCTGATCGTGGCGGGCGATGTCACGGCCGAAGAAGTGAAGACGCTTGCCGAGAAATACTACGGTCCGCTGCAGAACAAGCGCCCCGTCGCGGAGCGCCGCCGCACCGCGGAGCCTGAGCCCAATGCGGAGCGCCGCGTCACCATGCGGGATGCGCGCGCAAGTTCGCCCAGCTGGCAGCGCCAGTACATGACGCCCGCCGCGCGCCATCTTCCCCAGCGCGAGGAGCTGGCAATGTCGCTGCTGGCCGACATTCTGGGCGGCGGCAACCAAAGCCGTCTCTACCAGAAGCTCACGGTGGAGACGAAGATCGCCGCCTATGCCGGCGCATGGTTCAGCGCCGACATGCTGGATTATGGCGCCTTCGGCCTCTACGCGGCGCCCAACCCCGGCAACGCCATCGAGGATGTCGAGAAGGCCATCGACGACGTGCTGGCCGATCTCGCCGCCAAGGGCATCACGGCGGAAGAGCTTGAGCGCAGCCGCAACAGCGTGATCGCGGGCGCCACCTATCTTCTGGACTCGCAGGAAGCGCTCGCCCGCATTTTCGGCGTGTCGCTCGCCACCGGCCAGACCATCGATGACATCATGAACTGGGAGCGTGACATCGCCGCTGTGACCCTCGAGGACGTGAACAAGGCGGCACGCACCGCTTTTGATCCGAAGGACTCGGTCACCGGCATCCTGCTTCCCGAGGCGAAGATCCAGTGATGAAGCTTGCCCGCACCATTCTCATCGCCACCGGCCTGCTCTGGGGCTTCGCTGCTGCAGCCCAAGCCTTCACCATCCAGGAGGTGAAGAGCCCCGGCGGCATCACTGCTTGGCTCGTTGAGGAAGAGGCCGTGCCCCTCATGGCCATGAATTTCTCCTTCCGGAGCGGCAGCGCGCGCGATCCAGAAGGCAAGGAGGGGGCCACCGAGTTCCTCACCGGCATGATGGACGAGGGTGCCGGCGACATGCTCGCCCAGGAGTTCCAGAGGAAGCGGGAGGAGCTCTCCTTCCGCATGTCCTTCTCGGCCGATGCCGATGCCTTCGAGGGAAGCTTCCAGACCCTGACCCGCAACCGCGCGCCATCGGTCGAGCTCCTGAAGCTCGCCATCACCGCCCCCCGCTTCGATGCCGAACCCATGGAGCGGGTGCGCCAGCAATTCCTGCTGAACGTCAAGAAGAAGGCGCAGGACCCGCAGTCGATCGCCTGGCGCGACTGGATGCAGGCGATCCTGCCGGGCGATCCGTATGCACGTCAGGCTGACGGCACGGAGGCCACCATGTCCGCCATGACGCCGGACGACCTTCGCGCCGCGCACCGCCGCATCTTCACACGGGACAATCTGCAGGTCGCGGTGGTGGGCGACATCAGCGCCGCCGAACTGGGCCCGCTGCTGGACGAGGTGTTCGGTAGCTTGCCGCAATCCGCCCCGCAGGAGGTTCTTCCACCCGCAGCCCCTGCGATGGGCCCCAAGCAGACCGTTATCCCGCGTGACATGTCGCAGAGCGTCATTGTCTTCGGCCATGAAGGCATCCTGAGAAGCGATCCGGACTTCATCCCGGCCTTCGTCATGTCGGAGATCCTGGGCGGCGGCGGCTTGAGCTCCCGCCTCTCGGAGGAGATCCGCGAGAAGCGCGGCCTCACCTATGGCGTGAGCTTCGGTCTCTCCCCCTTGGAGAGGACGGGCCTCTATGCCGGCATGCTGCAGACGCGCAACGAGTCCGCTGGCGAAGCTCTCGCGGTTGTCCGCGAGGTTCTGGCGAAGATGGCCACGGAGGGTCCGGCCCAGCAGGAACTGGACGAGGCCAAGACCTTCCTCACCGGCTCCTATGCGCTGCGCTTCTCGAGCAATGCGGCAATCGCCCGTCAACTCCTCGGACTCCAGCAGCAGAATCTCGGCATCGACTATGTGCTGAAGCGCAATGCGCTGGTCGAGGCGGTGACGCTGGAGCAGGTCAAGGCGCAGGCAAAGCGCCTTCTCCACCCGGACCGCCTGATCGTCACGGTTGTTGGCCGCCCGGAAGGGCTGAAGTGATCTGAGGCTGCGCGGGGCCGCGAGACCCGCTATTCTTGTCCCATGCGAATCCGGAGATTATCCGAAGGAACAGTGAACCGCATCGCGGCGGGCGAGGTGATCGAGCGCCCCGCCAGCGTGGTGAAGGAACTCGTCGAGAACGCGCTGGATGCCGGCGCCAGCCAGATCGACGTCGCCTTCCGCGGCGGCGGCAAGAGCCTGATCCGCGTATCGGATGACGGCGTCGGCATGGGGCCGGACGACCTGGCGCTCGCCATCGAGCGCCATGCCACATCGAAGCTCGCCGATGATGACCTGATCGACATCCGGTTTCTAGGCTTCCGGGGAGAAGCGCTGCCCTCCATCGGCTCGGTCAGCCGGCTGTCGATCACCTCCAGGCCCCGCAGCGGTGGCGATGCCCATGTGATCGCGGTCGAGGGTGGTGCGCTCACGCCGCCGCGCCCCGCCGCGCTCACCCAGGGCACGGAGATTGACGTCAAGGACCTGTTCTTCGCCACACCCGCCCGTCTCAAATTCCTGAAGGCGGATCGCAGCGAAACCGTGGAGGCTGCCGAAGTCGTCCGCCGCATGGCGCTGGCGCATCCGGAGGTGGGCTTCTCCTTCGTCACGGAGGAGCGCCGCCTCGTCGATGTGCCGAAAGCCGAGTCCGGGGAATCGCGCATTCGCCGTATCCTGGGGGTGGAGTTCATGGCGAACGCCGTGCCCTTCGAGATGGATCGTGAGGGTGTACTCGTGCGCGGCTATGCGGGGCTTCCCACCTGGTCGCGCAATACATCCGCGCAGCAGTATATGTTCGTCAACACCCGCAGCGTGCGTGACAAGCTGATCTCCGGCGCCATCCGCGGCGCCTATGCGGACCTCATGCCGGGCGGGCGCTTTCCGGCCCTCGTCCTCTTCCTCGGCTGCCCGCCGGAGCGGGTGGACGTCAACGTTCATCCCGCCAAGGCCGAGGTGCGCTTTCGGGATGGCGGGCTGGTGCGGGGTCTGATCGTCAGCGCCATCAGGGACGCGCTCTCCGGCAAGCGCACAGCGGACACCGGCCTCTCGCGCCAGACGGCATCGAGCTTCCGGCCCGTCATGCCCAAGGGCTTCGGCCACCGCGGTTTTGACGAGACGGAGAAGCAGGCGGCACTCGGCATGAACATGCCGCCTGCCACCGCTCCTCACGCGGCGAAGGCGCCGCTTCCCGATTATCCGCTGGGCCAGGCCCGCGCGCAGATCCATGACAATTACATCGTCGCCCAGACGCGCGACGGTTTCATTCTTGTCGACCAGCACGCCGCGCATGAACGCCTCGTCTATGAGCGCCTGAAGCGCGAACGCAGTGATCGCGGTATCGAGACCCAGCCCCTGCTGGTGCCTGAGGTGGTTGATCTCGATCCCATCCAGGTGGAGCGCCTCTCAGCCGCATCTGATCTGCTTGCAAAGGGCGGCCTTGTACTCGAAGCCTTCGGCGATGGCGCGGTGATCATCCGCGAAGTGCCCGCCGCCATCGGCAAGGCCGATGTTCCCGGCATCGTGAAGGACGTTGCGGATGAGCTTTCGGAACTGGGTGTCTCCACAAGTCTCGAGGAGCGGATCAATCACGTCCTCGCCACCATGGCCTGCCACAACTCCGTCCGCTCCGGCCGCAAGCTGCGGCCTGAGGAAATGAACGCCCTGCTGCGCGAGATGGAGGAAACCCCCAACTCCGGCCAGTGTAACCACGGCCGCCCGACATTCATCGAACTGAAGCTGAGCGATATCGAGAAGCTGTTCGGGAGGCGGTGAATCGTCCTCTCCTGCATCATCTTCAATGCCGTCATCCCGGCGAAGGCCGGGACCCCGTTTTTCTATCCCCGCTACCCTTCGCTCACCCGGTACTGCGCGGTCTCGATCCAGCGCGGATTGATCTCCACGCCCCAACCGGGGGCATCCGTCACCGTGGCCTTGCCGTCTTCGATGGCGTAAGGATCGCCGAGGAACAGGCCATATTGCCAGGGGTAGTAATCCTCCTCCTCGATCGAGAATTCGAGATACTTCCCGGCATTGGGAATGGCCCTCAGCAGATGCATCGTGCACATGGTGACGAGCGAGAGGTTCGCGGCATGCGGCGTCACCGGCAGGCCGGCCTTCTCCGCCATCTTGCACACGCGCAATGTGCGCAGCATGCCGCCCATGTACATGACGTCAGGCTGCACCACGTCCACCGCGCGCATGCCGATCATCGTCTCCCAGGCGGTGAACTCGCAATCCTGCTCGCCGCCGGTCACATCGATCGACAGTGCATCCGCCACTTCCTTGGTCTGCGCGAATTCCCAATAGGGGCAGGGCTCCTCGAAATGCCCGATGCCTTCGGCCTCCAGAAGCCTGCCGACTTCAATCGCCCGCTTCGGCGAATAGCAGGAATTGGCGTCGACGAGTTTCGCCACGCCATCGCCCAGCGCGCGGGACACTGTGGGCACGATCTCCTCGGTGCGGCCGGGCCACTCGTCCCGGTCGCGGCCGCATTCGGCGCCGACCCGCCACTTGAAGGCGTCGAAGCCCTTCTCGTCGCGCAGGCGGCAGAGGCGCGCGGCCTCATCCTTCGGCGTGATGTCGCGCTTCATGGAGGAGGCATAGGCGCGGAGCTTGCCAGGTGTGCCACCGAGCAGCGCCGTCACCGGCTTTCCCTCGATCTTGCCACGCAGGTCGAGGAGGGCGGTGTCGAGCCCCGTCATGGCACGGCGGAGATAGGAGCCCGGATATTTGTGCTCCCGCTCGTTGATGATCTCCAGCGTATCGGCGAAGTCCAGCGCATTGGTCCCCAGCGCATGGCGCGCCACCTGGCGGTGGAAGACCTCGACCGTGATGTCGGCATTGTAGGTTGAAACCTGGCCCCAGCCCTGTTCGCCCGTGTCGGACGTGACCCGCACGAAGCCGACAAATTCGTTGCAGAATGTCTCGAGCTTCCTGATCTTCATGATGTTCCCTGCCGGTAGAAGCGGATGATTGTGCCGCCGTATGCCCGCTCGTCGATGAGGCTCAAGCCCTCGATGGCAGGCACGTCCGCCTTCGCTGACTCTTCCAGCACAACGACGGCGGCCGGGTTCAGCCATTTGCCTGACACAAGCGAGATCAGGGCCTTTTCTCCCAAGCCCTTTCCATATGGAGGGTCGGCGAAGACGAGATCAAAACCAGGCTGCGGCGCGCAGGGGCCGAGATCGGTGGCATCCCGCCGCCAGATCTTGACGAGCCCGATCACGCCCAGCGCATCGGCATTCTTGCGGATGAGGCCGCGCGCTTCGGCACTGTCTTGCACAAACTGGCAGAAGCGGGCCCCGCGCGAAATCGCCTCAAGGCCCATGGCCCCGGTGCCAGCGAACAGGTCCAGCACCCGCGCGCCTTCAAGCTCCAGCCCTTCGATGCCGTGGGCGAGGATGTTGAACACCGATTCCCGCACCCGGTCGCTCGTCGGCCGCGTGGCCGAGCCCGGCGGCGGGGCGATGCTATGGCCTTTGTGCTTTCCGCCGACGATGCGCATCATCTTCCTTCTTAAAGAACTTCTCTCCGATGTTCGCCTTCATCATGCGGGTCGGGACCTCCTCGATGCCGCCGCGCGCCAGCTCGCCCAGCTGGAAGGGCCCGAAGGCGGTGCGGATCAGCCGGTTCACCTGCAGGCCAAGGTGCTCGCAGATGCGCTTGACCTCGCGGTTCTTGCCCTCGCGGATGGCGATGGTGAGCCAGCTGTTGTCACCCTGCACGCGCTCGATCTTCGCCTCGACCGGGCCATAGCGCACGCCATCGATCTCGGCGCCATTTTCGATCTTCTTCAGCGCCTGCTCCTCGATGCGGCCAAAGGCGCGCACCCGGTAGCGGCGGATCCAGCCCGTCGCCGGAAGCTCGAGGAAGCGCGCCAGCTCGCCGTCATTGGTGAGCAGCAGCAGTCCCTCGGTGTTGATGTCGAGCCGCCCGATGGAGAGCACGCGCGGCAACTGCTCGCGCAGCTTCTCGAACACCGTGGGCCGCCCCTGGGGATCGTGGTTGGAGACGACGAGGCCTGCGGGCTTGTGATAGCGCCAGAGCCTGGTCTCCTCCTTCTGCGGCAGGGGCCTGCCATCGACGAGCACGATGTCCTTCGCCGTCACATTGGTGGCAGCCGTCGTCAGCACCTTGCCATTGAGCTTGACGCGGCCCTCGCCGATCAGCCGTTCGGCGTCGCGCCTGGAGCACAGCCCCGCCCGCGCGATCACCTTGGCGATGCGTTCTCCCTCGAATTCGCTCATCTTGACCCGGCATCCATGATCGCCTCATGTGGCACGATGCGACTGAAACTGCCAGCCCCCATGGAAATCGCCTTCGCCGAGGCCGAAGCGGCGGCCGAACGGGGCGAGGTGCCGGTGGGGGCCGTCATCGCTGACAGCTCCGGCACGGTCATTGCCCGGGCGGGAAACCGCACGCTGGAGCTGAAGGACCCGACCGCTCATGCCGAAATCCTGGCGATCCGGGAGGCCGCGCGCCTTCTGGGCTCTGAGCGCCTTACGGGCTGTGATCTGCACGTGACTCTCGAGCCTTGCGCCATGTGCGCAGGCGCCATTTCTTTCGCCCGCATCCGCAGGCTCTACTTCGGGGCGAGCGACGAGAAGATGGGTGCGGTCGAGCACGGCAGCCGCTTCTTCGCCCAGCCCACCTGCCATCATGCGCCCGAGGTCTACAGTGGTTTCGGCGAGGCCCGCGCACGGGCACTGCTCCAGGATTTCTTCAAGGCGAGGCGAGGGCCGTGATGCGCCGGTCGAGTTCGCGCTTCAACTCATCCTTGGCGGAGGCCGCCTGTTCCAGCACTTGCTTGACGCGGAAGAAGTCGCCGCCGTTGAAGTCGTCGATTGCCGGGCGGATGTAGATGTCGGGCGGGGTGATCGCCCGCCGCAACCCCGCCACCTGGTGGAACAGGATGAGCAGCGAGCCGACGGCCAGCTCCATGTTGGACCGGTTTACGCCATTCGCGGCGCGCGGACGCCCCGTCACATCGACCGCGACCACAATGTCCACGCCTTGCCGCACATGGTCGAAGGGAACGGGGTTGGTGACACCGCCATCGACATAGGTGTGGCCGTCATACTGGGGTCCCAGGATCACCCCCGGAATGGCAATCGAGGCGGCAACGGCCTTGCGCAGCGGTCCTGCCTCGATCACGCGCTCTTCCATCATGTCGAAGTCGGTGGCGATCACCTTGAAGGGGATCGGCAGGTTCTCGATGAGGGCGGGCAGCGTGTCTGGCAGGGCGAGCCCCACCAGCGTCTCGCCCTGGATGTGAAGCGAGGCCAGCCCCTTCAGCGCCACGAGGTCAAAGGGGTTGATGCGCTTCTCGCCGAAGGCATAGCGCATGGCGCCGAGGCGGTTGGCGAGCAGCGTCTCGGCCCGCTCACGGATTTCCTTGGCACTCATGCCCCCGGCATAGGCCGCCCCCATCAGCGCGCCGATGGAACAGCCCGCGATGACGCAGGGTTTCAGCCCCAGTTCGTCGAAAACCTCGAGCATCGGAATATGTGCCAGCCCCCTGGCGCTGCCGCCGCCCAAGGCGAGCCCGATCGAGGGTCCGCTCATGCCCCTGCCTCCTTCGCGAATGCCCATGCCGTCTCGGCCAGTGGCCGCACTTGCCTTGCCATGGCGGCTGCATCGGCATTGGCTGCCGTCCCGTCACGCACCCGGCCGAGGATCCCCTGCAGGATCGCCGCCAGCCGGAAGAAGTTGTACGCCATATAGACCGCGAGGTCCGGAATGCCGTCCCGCCCCGTGCGGCGGCAGTAATCCGCGATGTACTCCGCAACGGGCGGCACGCCGGGGTCGCCCTCATGGCCAATGAGTGAGCCGACGCCAGCTCCCGTTTCCGCCACGGGCATGAACCATTGCATCAGGTGATAGGTGAAATCCGCCAGCGGGTCGCCGATGGTCGAAAGTTCCCAGTCGAGCACCGCGATAACGCGCGGTTCCTCCCAGTGGATGATGCAATTGTCGAGGCGGAGATCGCCATGCACCACGGCCACGCCGGAATCCGCCGGGCAGGCGCCGGGAAGCCACGCGATAAGCCTGTCCATCTCAGGGATGGTCTCGGTCTCGGACGCGCGGTACTGCTCGCTCCAGCGCTTGATCTGCCGCGCCACATAGCCTTTTGGCTTGCCGAAGTCCGTGAGCCCCAAAGCCGCAGGATCAAGGCCGTGAAGCCGAGCGATGGCGGCATTCATCGAATCGAAGAGCGCCGCGCGGTCCGCTCCGGTGAGGCTTGGTGCATGCGGCTCCCAGAAGACGCGGCCCTCGGCATGCTCCATCACATAGAAGGCAGCGCCGATGACCTTATCATCCGTACAGAGATGAAGCGGCCGCGCGACCGTGAAGCCTGCCTTGGTGAGAGCCGCCGTCACGCGGAATTCACGCTCGATTGCGTGAGCGGATGGCAAGAGCCTGCCGAAGGGCTTGCGGCGCAGCACGTAGGAGGCGATCGGGGTGGTCAGCCGGTAGGTGGGGTTCGATTGCCCGCCCTTGAAGCGCACGAGCGTCAGCGGGCCTTTGAAACCGTTGATGTGCCGGGCGAGATAGGCCTCGAGCGCTGCCGCATCGATGTCCGCGGCGGTGGTGCCCGAGAAAGCCGTCTGCCGGTCAATCCGCATGGCGCCTCAGGAAGGGCAGGAGGCTCGCCAGTGTCGCCTCCGGGTTCTCCTCCGCCATGAAGTGCCCGCCGTCGATGCCGTGGCCATGGACATCATCGCACCATGTGCGCCAGTGCTGGAGCGGGTCCTTGAAGTGGCTCGGAATGCCGCTGTTGCCCCACAGCGCAAGCACCGGGCAGGCGATCTTCCGGCTGGCCGCGTGGTCTTCCTCATCGGCAGCGAGATCATAGGTGGCGCCCGCGCGATAGTCGTTGCAGGTGGCGTGGATGTGCTCCGGTGTTGCGTAATGCATCCGGTACTCCGCAAGTGCCGCCTCGCTGAAGGCGGAGAGGTCCTTGGCCTTGGTCCAGCTCGCGATGGTGTGGTCGAGGTAGCCCACCGGGTTCTGCTCGATCAGCATCTCGGGCAGTGGATTGGGTTGCGCGAGGAACAGCCAGTGATAGGTCTTCATCGCCAGCTCCACGGTGAAGTTATGCCACATCGCATATGTCGGTACGATGTCAAGCACAGCGAGTGCCTTCACGGCGTCAGGGTGATCGAGCGCCATGCGGTAACCCACCCGCGCGCCACGGTCGTGACCGGCGATGGCGAAGCGCTCATGCCCCAGCGCCCGCATCAGCGCCAGAAGATCGCCCGCCATGGCACGCTTGGAATAGGCCTCGTTCCGAGCATCGTTTGCAGGGCAGAAGGAAAAACCATAGCCGCGCAAGTCGGGGATCACGCAGGCGAAATGCCGCATCAACTCCGGCGCGATGCGGTGCCACATGGCATGGGTCTGCGGAAAGCCGTGGACCAGTAGCAAGGGTGGGCCCGATCCGCCGATCCGCGCGAAGATCTCGACGCCGCCGATCTTCTGCCGGTGCTCATGCGTTCCGGGAAAGAGCGTGGACATCGTGAGACCTCATACCTCCCAGTCGACCACGGTCAGGCCCGCAAGGCCTCCGTCGAGGGCGGCGGCGACCATCTTGCCCACCACCTGGTGGTCGGGGTGCGGCAGATAGCCATTGCGCGCGGCGGCATCGGTGAAGTCCACGGTGAAGCCGTGGGTGAAGCCCTTCTGCAGGCCTTCGGGCGAATTGTCTTTCCCGCATGTGACGGAGAGGATGCCGGGGATCTTGTCCTTGAGGCCCGCAATCGCCGCGAACACGGCATCGACATCGGCATCCTTGCGAAACCGGCAGAGCACGACGTGGCGGATCATTCTCCGTTCTCCCTTGCAATGGCCCGCCAGCCAATGTCGCGGCGGCAGAATCCTTCCGGCCAATCAATGCGGTCGACGGCGGCATAGGCGCGTTCCTGTGCCTGCCTCACCGTCTTGCCCAGCGCGGTCACGTTCAGCACGCGGCCGCCGGTGGCGGCGATCTTACCATGCCGCAGCGCCGTTCCGGCATGGAAGATCTCGACGCCTTCCATGGCGGATGCTCCTTCAAGTCCGCGGATCTCCGTGCCCTTGAGCGTGTCACCGGGATAGCCTCTGGCGCACATGACGACGGTCAGCGCCACCTCGTCGAACCAGCGCGCGCTGACGCGGTCGAGCGTGCCGTCGGAGCAGGCCAGCAGCAGCGTCACGATATCGTCCTTGAGGCGCATCATCAGCACCTGGCACTCCGGGTCGCCGAAGCGGCAGTTGTATTCGATCAGCTTCGGCCCATCCTTCGTCAGGATGAGCCCGGCATAGAGCACGCCCACATAGGGGCGCCTCATCTCCGAGAGCGCGCGGATGGTGGGCTTCACGATCTTCTCCAGCGCCTCCTCGCACAGGGCCGGCGTCATGCAGGGGGCGGGCGAGTAAGCACCCATGCCGCCGGTGTTGGGGCCCATGTCGCCGTCACCCACGCGCTTGTGGTCCTGCGCTGTGGCCAGCGGCAGGGCATGCGTTCCGTCGGTCAGCACGAAGAAGCTTGCCTCCTCGCCCTCGAGGAATTCCTCGATCACGCATTCGGCCCCGCCGAACTTGCCGGAGAAGATGTCTTCAACAGCGGCGCGCGCCGTCGCGATGTCCATCGCGACGGTCACACCCTTGCCCGCCGCGAGTCCGTCCGCCTTGATGACGATGGGCGCGCCATGCTGGTCGAGATAGGCCATCGCAGCGGCCCTGTCCCGGAAGCGGCCATAGGCGGCGGTGGGAATGCCATAACGGGCGCAGATGTCCTTGGTGAAGCCCTTGGAGCCTTCCAGTTGTGCGGGGAATTTCTTTGGCCCGAAGCACTTGATGCCGGCCGCCGCAAGGTCATCGGCGAGCCCTGCGACCAGCGGCGGCTCGGGGCCCACCACCACAAGGCCGATGGCCTCAGCCCGGCAGAAGGCGATGACCGCCCCATGGTCAGTGACCGTGATGTTCACATTGCGGGCGATCTGGTCCGTTCCGGGGTTTCCGGGGGCAACGAAAAGCTTCGTGCAAAGGGGGCTCGCGGCAATGGCCCAGGCCAGGGCGTGTTCCCGGCCACCGGACCCGATGAGGAGGATGTTCATCACAAGACCTTCAGGCAATTCCTTGCTTTCGCCTGCCTTCTCGCATTTGATGGCGCGGAATCATAGCGCGGATTTTCCCATGTCCACCATCTGGGACCATGACCCGGAAACGGGCGAAATCATCGAGCAGGCCAAGGGCAACACGGGCGAGTATTCCGTCTCCGAGATCGCCAATGCCCTGAAGCGCACGCTGGAAGACCGCTTCGGCCATGTCCGGGTGAGGGGCGAGATTTCGGGCTTCAAGGGGCCGTCCGCCTCCGGCCACTGCTATTTCGCGATCAAGGACGAAGGCGCCAAGCTTGACGCGGTCGTCTGGCGCGGCGGCTTCGGCAGGCTCCGGTCCAAGATGCAGGAGGGGCTGGAGGTGATCGCCACCGGCAAGATCACTTCCTACCCTATGAAGTCGAATTACCAGATCATCATCGAGAGCATTGAGCCCGCCGGGGCCGGCGCCCTGATGGCGCTGCTGGAAGAGCGCAAGAAGAAGTTGGCGGCCGAAGGTCTTTTCGCGGTGGAGCGGAAGCGGCCCATTCCCTATCTTCCGAAGATCATCGGGGTCGTCACCTCGCCCACAGGCGCCGTGATCAGGGACATCCTGCATCGCCTGAATGACCGGTTCCCCCGCCATGTGCTCGTCTGGCCGGTGCGCGTCCAGGGTGAAACCTGCGCAGCCGAAGTCGCCGCCGCCATCGCGGGCTTCAACGGCATGGCGCAGAAGCCGGACGTGATCATCGTCGCGCGCGGTGGTGGCTCGCTCGAAGACTTGTGGGGTTTCAACGATGAGATCGTCGTGCGGGCAGTGGCGGCGAGCGCCATCCCCGTCATCTCCGCCGTGGGCCATGAGACGGATACGACGCTCATCGACTTCGCTTCCGATCTCCGTGCGCCGACACCGACGGCAGCGGCCGAAATGGTCGTGCCCGTGCGCGCCGACCTCCTCTCCGAGCTTGCATCCCATCATGCCCGCATGCAGGGCGGTCTCCGCCGTGCGATGGATGAGCGCCAGACGCGCGTGAGGTCTGCCGCGCGCGCACTTCCCAGGCCGGATGAACTCCTCGCACTGGTGCGCCAGAGGTTCGACTCCGCCTCTGGACGGCTGGTCCAGGCGCTGAAGGCCAACACGCGTGAGCATGGCGCGCGGCTTGCCCGTATCTCGCCGCGCCTCACCCTTGCCCCCATGCGCACCCTGATCGCCAGCGAGCGCCGTTCGCTCGATCTGTCGGGCCGGCGCGCGGTGCAGGCGCTCTCGCGGCTCGTGGCCTTCCAGCGCCAGCGCTACGACGGTGTTGCGAAACTCGTGGACAGCCTGTCCTACAAATCCGTGCTGCGGCGCGGCTTCGCGCTGGTCCGCGACGAGAAGGGCAACCCGGTGCATCACGCTGCAGACATCGGCAAGTGGCAGGCGCTCCGCCTTGAGTTCGCTGATGGCGATGTCAATGTGCGCGAAGACAGTCCAAAGCAGGGCACGCTGCTCTAGCGGCCCCGCTCAGATCGCCCATTCGCCCTTGCGCATGAGGGGTTCCACCCTGCCGTCAGCAAGGATGCCGTCGACATCGAGTTCACCCGAGCCGATCATCCAGTCGACGTGGACGAGGCTGGTGTTTGCGCCCAGAGCGGTAAGTTCCTCCTTGGAGCGCTTGGAGCCGTCGCGGATGTTCTCGGTGTAGGACTGGCCCACCGCGATGTGGCTCGCCGCATTCTCGTCGAACAGCGTGTTGTTGAAGATGATGCCGCTCTTCGAGATCGGCGAGGAGTGCGGAACCAGCGCCACTTCGCCCAGCCGTGCGGCGCCTTCATCGGTCGAGATCAGGTTGCGGAAGGCGTCCTCGCCCTTTTCCGCCGACATCTCGACGATCCGCCCGCGTTCGAAGCGCACCTTGATGCCATCGATGAGCGAACCCTGATGCGACAGCGGCTTCGAGGAACACACAATTCCGTCCACCATGTCTTTGTGAGGCGCGGTGAAGACCTCCTCGGTCGGGATGTTGGCGTTGCAGAACACGCCGTTCAGCGCCGTGCCGCCACCGCCCTTCCAGGAATGTTCCTCGGCTAGGCCCAGCGTGAGGTCGATGCCCGGTCCCTTGTACTTGAGCGCGCGGTAGCGCCGGTCGTTCAGGAACTCGGTGCGGCGGCGGAGTTCGGCGTTGTGCGTTTCCCAGGCTGCAATGGGATCGGGCTGGTCGGCTTTGGTGCAGACAAAGATGGCCTGCCACAGCCGGTCCACGGCCTCGGCCTCGGGAAGGTCCGGGAATACCGATTTTGCCCAGGCCGGTGTCGCCGCGGCGATCACGCACCAGTTGATGGCAAAGCCGGTGATGAGTTCGAGGGCCGGCCGGTAGGCGCGCGACCGCGCCTTGTTGGCGCGTGAGAGCTTGTCCGGATCCTGTCCGGAGAGCAGGGCAGGGTTCTCGCCCGCGATGGCAAGCCGCGCAGCACCGCCCTTGAATGCCTCGGCCATGCCGTTGAACAGCCAGCCGGGCGCTTCGTCAAAGGTGTCGCCGGGCGCGTGGCGGTAGCGGGCCAGCGTGGCCTCGTCATCGCCGTAGATGGTCGTCACCAGGCTCGCCCCCGCCTTGTAGGCGTGTTCGGTGACGCGCCGCACGAGCGGCACGGCATCAAGCGGGGCGGTGATGAGGAGCTGCTGGCCCTTCTGGATATTGAGGCCGGTGCGAACGGTCAGCCCGGCGTAGGCGTCGAGGAGTTGCTGATGTGTCATGCTGACAGAATCTATACGCGATTGATGAGTCATGTCCATTCACATGGCTTCAAATCCGCGGCGCTATCCATTATCTTGGGACCATGAACTTTCTCGACCAGCCCATACCCCAGCGCCGCGAGGCGAAGATCCGCTATCTCGACGCCGACTTCCAGGTGATCCGGGAGGGCGACTATGTGCGCTGCGCGGTCACGGGTGACCCGATTTCGATCGCCAACCTCCGCTATTGGGATGTGATGCGGCAGGTGCCTTTCAAGACGGCGGAAGCGGCCTTCTCCGAGCGCTTGGGCAAGGCGCGCTGAGCCTCAAGACCCTTCAACCGCTTGACGTAACGTTATATGGGCTTTGGTCCCAGACTGCCGTACTGGAAACCGTTGGCCGGGCCGTGTATAGGACCCGCACATTTGTGAGACGAGGGGGCTAAAGGGCCCCCATGTGGAGTGGTGATATGGCGACGAACTGGACACCTGACAGCTGGCGGCACTTTCCTGTCATGCAGGTGCCTGAGTATCAGGATGTGGCGAAGCTGAAGTCCGTCGAGGGGCAGCTTGCCGGCTACCCGCCGCTGGTCTTCGCAGGCGAGGCGCGCAAGCTGAAACGCAAGCTGGCGCGCGTCGCCGAGGGCAAGGGCTTCCTGCTCCAGGGCGGCGATTGTGCCGAAAGCTTCGCCGAACATTCGGCGGACAACATCCGCGATTTCTTCCGCGTCTTCCTCCAGATGTCGGTGGTGCTGACCTTCGCCGGCGGCCAGCCGGTGGTGAAGGTTGGGCGCATCGCGGGCCAGTTCGCCAAGCCGCGCTCCTCGCCCACCGAGGTGGTCGACGGCGTCGAACTCCCGATCTACCGGGGCGACATCGTGAACGGCGCGGAAGCAACCCTCGAGGCCCGCAGGCCGGACCCCGAGCGCCAGATCATGGCCTACCGTCAGTCGGCCGCAACGCTGCACCTGCTGCGCGCCTTTGCCCAGGGCGGCTATGCCAACCTTGAGCACGTGCACAAGTGGACGCTGGACTTCCTGAAGGATTCTCCGGCCTATGAGCGTTACCAGGAGATTTCGGACCGCATCACCGAAGCCGTCGGCTTCATGCGCGCCTGCGGCATCAACGCCGACACCGCGCCGCAGCTCCGCACCACGGATTTCTTCACCAGCCATGAGGCGTTGCTCCTGGGCTACGAGCAGGCGCTGACACGCGTCGATTCGACGAGCGGAGATTGGTACGCCACCTCCGGCCACATGCTGTGGATCGGCGACCGTACCCGCCAGCCGGACCATGCGCATGTTGAGTTCATGCGCGGCGTGAAGAACCCGATCGGCCTCAAGTGCGGCCCGTCGCTGAAGCCCGATGAGCTGATCCGGCTCATCGATGCCCTGAACCCCGAGAACGAGCCGGGCCGCCTGACACTCATTGCCCGCTTCGGCGCGGACAAGGTGGAAAAGCAACTTCCTGAGCTGATCCGTGCGGTGAAGCGCGAGGGCAAGGCCGTCGTCTGGTCCTGTGACCCGATGCATGGCAACACCATCAAGTCGACGAGCGGCTACAAGACCCGGCCCTTCGAGGCGGTTCTGGGCGAAGTCCGCCGCTTCATGGGCGTGCACCAGGCCGAGGGCACCCATGCCGGCGGCATCCACGTCGAGATGACCGGCAAGGACGTCACCGAATGCACGGGCGGCCTGCGCGCGCTGCGTGACGAGGACCTGAACGACCGCTACCACACCTTCTGCGACCCGCGCCTCAACGCCGCGCAGGCGCTTGAGCTGTCCTTCCTCGTCGCCGAGGAAATCAAGAAGGAAATGGCCTCGCGCCCGAAGCCTGACGATGACGATATGGTGGAAGCGGCGGAGTAATCTCCGCCGCTGCGTCTTGTCTTCAGTTCAGCCCGAAGTGCTCGGCAATCAAGACAATGATCTCGTCGTGAACGGCCTGGCGGTTTGCACCTGCGGGGTCGGTGCAGACGGGATCGTCCTTTTCCGCCGCGAGAATGGTCTCACCTTCGGGTT
>JBEILC010000016.1:0-28755 GCA_040379425.1 Hyphomicrobiales bacterium | reverse complement strand
GGTAGGGGTGGGGGGCGTGCGAGTGGAGATCGTCTGTTTGTCCCCGTCCCGCATCACGTCCTCAATCGTGCGCACCTGGTCAATGTGGCCGCCGAGGGCTTCGTAAGCCAAGCGCGTCATGGTGAATTCGATGGGGGCGACGAGGGCGGGGGTGGGGACGGAGCCGAAGGCGTTTTCGGGGAGCGTGGTGACGTCCACCATGTAGGTGATGCCGCCGCCGGGCCAGATGTAGCAGGGGGCACCGCCCGCCGTGACGCGGGTGACGGCCTGCTTCACCGATTGGGTGAGGCGCACGGGATTTTCCGTGACGCCGGCGCGGAGCGAACCGCCGGCACCGGCCATGAAGAGCACGGTCGAGAGCGCGGGTTCGCAGTTTTCCTGGATGCGGTCGACGGAGAGTTTCAGCGCGGGGGGAAGCTCTTTCTCCTGAGGCGTCAGTGCGTCGTCCAACTCGTAGTAGGCAAAATGCTCGCCGGTGGTGGAGACCATGAGGATGCGAAGGCCGGGCCAGGCCTGCTTCGGGTCGAAGGGCTTGAGGATGGTCAAGGGATCGGTCAGGTCCGTGCCGCCCCAGCCGGTGCCGGGCTGGGCGACCTTGAAATAGCGGCCCGGCGTGGAGCGGTGGCCCTTCATCTTGATGCCGGTTTCGCGAATGCCGAGGAACTTGCCGGCCTGATGCTCCGACAGGACGCCGGTGATGTGATCATCGACCACCACCACGTCATCGACGAGGCCCATCCATTGCTTGGCGAACATGCCGATGGTGGCGGAGCCGCAGCCCACCCGCATGCGCTCCTCCGGGTGGCCGTTGATGATGGGGGGCTTGCCGGCTTCGATAACCAGCGTTGCACCGCCATCGACGGTGACTTGGACGGGCTTGCCAATGGCCAGCGCCAGCAGGCTCTCGCAGGTGACGCGGCCTTCCTTCTTGGAGCCGCCCGTGAGGTGGTGGACGCCCCCTAAGGACAGCATCTGCGAGCCGTATTCGGCGGTGGAAACATGGCCGATCTGCTCGCCCGCCACACGGACGGGGGCGCATTCGGGGCCCAGATGGCGATCAGTGTCGATCTTCACCTTGAGGCCGCAGTAGCTGAAGATGCCTTCGGTGACGACGGTGACCATGTCCACCCCATCGACCTCGGAGGAGACGATGAAGGGGGCGGGCTTGTAATCGGGGTAGGTGGTGCCAGCGCCGATGGCTGTGACGAAGGCCGATGGCTCGCGCACCACGCGGCCGTCCCAGTCGGCTGAGGCGGGCAGGAAGGGGACGACCTCGCCGCCTTCGGCCAGCCTGCGCTCCAGCACCACATGGGGGTCGACCCGGGTCAGGACGCCGCCGCGGTTGGCGTAACGGTCACAAGCCCCCAGCATGCCCTCCCGGATGTAGCAAAGCACGGGGCAGGCATCGCAGCGGATTTTTCCGGGCTGTTCGTCCATCGGCGTCATTCCAAAGGTTGTTTCGCAGATGCGAAATCACCATTGACAGGGCTTTGAGGATTCCATATTTTTTGTTTGTATACAAACAAAATCGCCGGAGCCCGTCATGAGCGCGCTGTATGAGGAAGAGGTGCTGAGCGTCCATCACTGGACGGACCGGCTGTTCAGCTTCAAGACCACGCGCTCGCCCGCCTTCCGCTACGAAAACGGGCAGTTCACGATGATCGGGCTGGCGGTGAACGGGAAGCCGCTGCTCCGCGCCTACAGCCTGGTTAGCCCCAACTATGCGGATGAGCTGGAATTCCTGTCCATCAAGGTGCCGGACGGGCCGCTGACCTCGAAGCTCCAGCACATTCAGGTGGGCGACAAGATCCTTGTCGGCAAGAAGCCCACTGGAACCCTGCTGATCGACAATCTGCTGCCGGGGCGCAATCTCTATCTCCTCGGCACGGGCACGGGGCTGGCGCCCTTCATGAGCCTCGTCAAGGACCCCGCCGTCTATGAGCGCTTCGAGAAGGTGGTGCTGGTGCATGGCTGCCGCTTCGCCGCGGAACTCGCCTATGCCGACGAGATCGAGAACAGCCTGCCCAGTGACGAGCTCCTCGGCGAGGAGATCCGCGCGAAGCTGCTCTATTACCCCACGGTGACGCGGGAAGAGTTCCGCAACCGCGGGCGCATCACGCTGCTGATGGGATCTGGCCAGATGGCCGATGACTTAGGGCTTCCGCCCATCGATGCCGCGCAGGACCGGGTGATGATCTGCGGCAGCCCGGCCTTCCTCTCCAACATCACCACGCTGCTCAAGGGCATGGAGTTCAGCGAGGGCTCGAGCAATGAGCCCGGCAGCTATGTGATCGAGAAGGCCTTCGTCGAACGCTGATGAAAACTGTGCTCAGCGGCTACCGGCTGGAAGACCAGGTGGGCTTCTACCTGCGCCGGGCCGGGCAGCGGCATGCGGCGATCTTCGCGGCGCATATGGTCGATGAGCTGACGCCCACACAATGGGCGGCATTGGTGAAGCTCAGCGAACTGACGTCAGTCTCCCAGAACCTGCTTGGCCGCGAGACGGCGATGGATGCGGCGACCATCAAGGGCGTGGTCGACCGGCTGGGAAAGCGCGGGCTGATCGCCACGGCACCCGACCCCGGCGACGGGCGGCGGATGCTGGTCTCGATCACGCTAGCGGGGCGCGAGGCGGTGGCGCGCGGAATCGCGGCTGCAAACGCCATCACCGCGGAGACGCTGGAGCCGCTCGATCTGGGCGAGCAGCGCAACCTTCTCGACCTCCTCCGCCGGATCGCCTGAGGGCCTATCCGGGCGCTACGGTTTTGCTATGATAGGGCAAACAAAAAGCCTGAAGGAGGAAGACCCATGTCCGGCAATAAGCTCATCGTGCCTGAAAAGAAGAAGATCACGCGCCGCTCCGCCCTGAAGCTGGCGGGCGCTGGCGCAGCCGCCTCGCTGATGGCGCCGGGCTTCGTGCGCTATGCGCAGGCGCAGTCATCCGAGCCGATCCGCATCGGCTTCCAGGTGCACCGCACCGGCATCGGCGCCGCCTATGGCCGCTGGTACGAGCGCACCACCACCGCCGCCGTGAAGCTCATCAACGAGCAGGGCGGCATCAATGGCAGGCCGATCGAGATCATCGCGGAAGATGACGGCACCGATCCCGGCCGTGGCGCGGAAGTGGTTGAAAAATTCGCGACCCAGCATAAGTGCGACGTGGCCTTCGGCACGCTGTTCAGCCATGTGGTGATGGGATCAGCCCCGCGCGCGGGCGAATTGAAGTTGCCCTATTACGTCGTCTCCGAAGGACACCACGTGGCGTCGGGCACGCTCAACCGCTACACCTTCCAGCCGGGCATCACGGACGTGAAGTCCCAGGTGATCGCCATGGCGCCGTGGATTGCCAAGAATGTTGGCAAGAAGGTCACCATGATCTTCCCGGACTTCGCCTTCGGCCATGACCACCGCGACTATTTCTCCGCCGCGATCAAGGCGCAAGGCGGTGAGGTCAACGCGCTGATCCCCATTCCGCCGACGGAGTCCTCCTTCACGCGCTATTTCCCGCAGATCCCGGCGGACACGGAAGTGATCTACCACGTGATGGTAGGCCCCGCCGTTCTCACCTTCGTCAAGGAGCTGGGCGAGCATTTCGGTTCGCAGCATCCGGCCCTCTTCGGCTTCATCGACAGCCTCGAGGCTGTTGACCTCAAGAGCCCGGGGCTTGAATTCCTCGAAGGCTCCTATCTGTGGGAGGCCTATCCGCGTGCGGCGGGCGCCAAGCCCACGGCCTTCGACACCTTCTACCGCGAGAAGGTGGGTGTCGATGCCAATGGCGCCAGCGTCTCGGACGCCGCCGACATCTCCACTTATTCGCATATGTTCGGCTGCTGGGAGACGCTCTACATCCTGAAGCAGGCGATGGAGGCCGCGGGCTACCAGGGCCCGGCCGACAAGGCGAAGCTCATCGAGGCGACCGAGGCCATCACCACCATCGCGAAGAGCAACGAGCATCCGCAGGGTGACAAGGTGTTCAACGGCAAGATCCACCAGGTCTTCGGCCACCAGAACATCACGCAGGTGAAGAGCGGTGTTGGCGAAGTCGTCTACCGAACCACCATCGAGGAGGGCCTCTACGAGCCCGCGGCCGATTACACCAAGATGGCGCTGTAAGCTCCACCCTTGGGATTCTGGCCTCACCTTCTCCTGGCCGTGCTCGAAGGCACGGTGGCGGCGGCGGTCCTGGCGCTTACAGCGCTGGGACTGTCGCTGGTCTTTGGCGTCATGCGCGTCGTCAATGTCGCGCATGGCGAATTCTTCATGATTGGCGCGATGCTCGCCTGGTGGATGGCGAAGATGATGCCGGGCGGGCCGCTCATTGGTTGGGTGGCAGCACTGATCGTGGCGCCCATTGCGGTGGGGGCACTCGCCTACATCACCGAACGGCTTCTCCTGCGGCGCATCAACTATGACCCCGAGGCCACCATCGTGGCGACCATCGGGCTGCTCTTCGTGCTGCAGCAGACCGCACTCTCGGTCTTCGGGGCCGATGCGAAGCCCGTGGCGGGACCCTTCACCTATCGCATCGCCTTCCCGTGGTTCGGCTTCTCGGGCTACAAGATCTTCGTCGTGGTGGCCTCCCTCGCCCTGCTGCTGGCCGTGTGGTGGGTGCTGGCGAAAACAAAAATCGGCCTCATCATGCGTGTCACCCAGTTCGACCGCGAGACGGCGACGGCCTTCGGTATTCCGGTGAACCAGGTCTATGCCGGTGTCTTCGTGGCGGGTGCCGCACTGGTTGCGGTCGCTGCGGTGCTGATCGTGCCGATCCAGCAGGCGCATTATCTGATGGGGCTTGATCCCCTCCTGATGAGCTTCATCGTGGTGATCATCGGTGGGCTCGGCTCGATCAAGGGGAGCGTCATTGCGGCCCTCATCATCGGCATGGCGGACGGCAACATCTCCATGTTCTTCTCGCCGACACTCGCCGCCATCATCGCGACGCTGGCGGTGGCGATCGTGCTGGTGGTGCGGCCGCAGGGGCTTTACGGCGTGGCGGCGCGATGAGCGGGCGGGTGATCCTACTTCATGCCGGCGTGATCGCGGCGCTGTTCCTCACGCAATTCGTGGCGAGCGACTATGCCGTGCTGACGCTGACGCGCATCATGGTGCTGGCGATCTATGCGGTGGGCTACAACATCCTGTTCGGCTACGCAGGCCTTCTGAGCCTCGGGCATGCGATGTTCTTCGCGACGGGACTCTATGCGGCCTCGCTTGGCGTGACGCGCCTGGGGCTCGGCGTGCCGGAAGCCTTCCTGATGGCGGTGATCATCGGCATCGCGGTCTCGCTGCTGATCGGCCTCGTGGCGCTGAGGGCAAGTGGTGTCGCCTTCATGATCGTGACGCTGATGTTCAGCCAGGCCGCCTTCCTGACGGTGCTTTACTTCGGGGAGTATACGCGGGGTGACGAGGGGATCGTGATTCCCGATACGCTCCGCGTGTTCAGCGTGATGGGAACGCAGGTCAACCTCGCGGACCTGGGCTTGCGCTATAATCTGGCGCTGGCCTTCCTGGCACTCGCGATCTTCGCCTGCCTTGCCGTGGTGCGCTCGAAGGTGGGGCATGTGCTGATCGCCATCCGCGAGAACGAGAACCGCACGGCGATGCTGGGCTATGACATTTGGCGCTACAAGCTGATCGCCTTCGTGCTGTCCGGCTCCTTCGCGGCTTTCGCGGGTGCTCTCTATGCGCTGATGTTCGCCTATGCGGGCTCGACGCTGGCCTCGATCCAGTATTCGATCCATCCGCTGCTGTGGACGCTCCTGGGCGGGGCGGCGACGGTGCTGGGGCCAGTGCTGGGCACGGGGCTGATGTTCCTGCTCGTTGATTTCGCGAGCGGATTCACCACGGCGAGCCTGTTGTTCGTCGGCGTGGTGCTGATCGTGCTGGTGCTGTTCTTTCCCAAGGGAATTCTCGGCTCTCTCCGCCAGCGGGTCTTGCCATGGCTGCCGTGACGCTGCTGCTTGAAACCATCGGATTGTCGCGCAGCTTCGGCGGGCTCAAGGCCGTGCGCGAGGTGGACTTCCGGCTGGAGAAGGGCGAGGTGCGCGCGGTGATCGGACCCAATGGCGCGGGGAAAACCACCTTCGTGAGCCTGACCTCCGGCCGCATTCCGCCAAGTTCCGGCCGCGTCCTGTTCGAGGGCGAGGATGTGACAGCCCTTCCGGCCTTCAAGCGCGTCACGCGCGGCATTGCCTATACGTTCCAGATCACCTCGATCTACGCCAATCTCTCGGCGGAGGAGAATGTGGCGCTCGCCGCGCACCGGCTGGGGCAAGGCGGAAACATCGAGTATCTTGCACGTGTTGGCCTTGCGGACCGCGCGGGGCAGATCGCGGGGACACTCTCCTATGGCCACCAGCGGCTTCTCGAAGTGGCGATGGGCCTGGCGCTGAAGCCGAAGCTGCTGATCCTCGACGAGCCGACACAAGGATTGTCGGATGCGGAGATCGAAGGTTTCATCCGCCTGGTGCGCGAGGTGGCGAAGGATGCGACGGTTCTGCTGATCGAGCACAACATGCCGGTGGTGATGGAGCTTGCGCACAAGATCACCGTGCTCGACCGCGGCGGCATATTGGCCGAAGGGTCACCCGCCGAGATCCGCGCCAATGCGGCTGTCCAGAGCGCCTATCTGGGGAGCGGGTGATGGGTGGTCGCAGCAGTTGTTATCGTTCTTCCTCGCCCCCGCTTCAGCAGCGGAGAGGGCAGGGTGAGGGGGTCTGTCCGCGTGTTCCGCTGTTGAGGGTGTCGCGCGCGGCGCCACCCCCTCTCCCCCACATGCGTGGGGGAGAGGAAAAGGAATGGGACGTGGGTTGCGGTGGCGCGCAGATGTCGGCGGGTGTTTGCTGATGCTTGAGATGCGCGACGTCGACTGCTTCTATGCGGAAGCGCAGGTGTTGAAGGCCTTTTCGCTGAAGGCCGAGGCGGGGGAGATCCTGTGCCTTCTTGGGCGCAACGGGGCGGGGAAGACGACGGCGCTGAAGACCATCATGGGGCTGGTGCGCGCGCGGACGGGGAGCATCACGCTCGACGGGACGGAACTGACCGCGCTTCCCGCGCATGAGGTGCCGCGGCATGGCATTGGCTATGTGCCGCAGGGGCGGCGGCTGTTCTCCGAACTTACTGTGATGGAGAACCTGAAGGTCGGGCTGATGACGCGGGGCTCCGGCGCAGATGTACTCGACCATGTGCTGGCGCTGTTTCCGCTTTTGAGAGAGCGGCTGTCGCAGCGCGCGGGCACGATGAGCGGGGGCGAGCAGCAAATGCTGGCCATGGCGCGTGCGCTCTGCATCAGCCCCAAGGTTCTGCTGCTGGATGAGCCGACAGAAGGGCTGATGCCGGCGATGATCGAGCGTATCCGGCAATCGGTGCTGGACCTCAAGGCGCATGGCGTGACGACGCTGCTGGTCGAGCAGCGCGTCGATGCCGTGCTGCCGGTGGCGGACCGGGTGGCCTTCGTCGAGAATGGCCGCGTCACGGGCGTGGTGGCGGCCTCCGCCCTTGCTTCCGACCGCCACATGATCGACCGCTACGTGGGGATATGACCATGCGTATCATCGCATATGTGTTCCTCCTGCTTCTTGCCGCAGCGGGACCCGCGCTGGCGCATGCCTCGGGGCGTGGCTTCGTGATGCTGCTGCCCACGGATTACGTGATCGCGGGAGGAGCGCTCGCGGTGCTCGCCTCCTTCATCGCCGTCTCCTTCCTGCCGCACCGGCCGGTGCGCGTGGCCGCGGCGGTGAAGGAGGCGTTGCCACCCTCGCGCCTCGCCATCGGGCTGAGCCTGATCAGCGCGGCGGTGATCGGCTTCATCATCCTTTCCGGCCTCATGGGCCCCAATGACCCGGCGGAGAATCTTCTGCCGCTCGCGGTGTGGACCTTGTGGTGGGTGGTGATCGTGCTGCTGCACCCGGTGTTCGGCAATCTGTGGGGTATGCTCAATCCATTCACCGGCTTGCATGCGGCGCTGACGCGCGGGAGCAAACCGCCATTCGCCTATCCCGCATGGCTCGCCTACTGGCCGGCTGTTGTAACCTTCTTCGCCTTCGCGTGGTTCCAGCTCGTCTATCCGGGGCCGGAGCAGCGCGATGTGCTGGCGCTGGCGCTTGTGATCTATCTCGCTTTCACCATGCTCGCGGTGCTGCTGTTCGGTCCTGCGCAATGGCTGGGGCAGGGCGATCCGTTTTCGGTGTTCCTCTTTCAGCTTGGTGCATCGGCACCCCTGTCACGCCAGGGCCTGAGGCTTCCGGGTGCTGGGCTGCTTGCACTTGCGCCATTGCCGATGAGCGGCACGCTCTTCGTGCTGCTGACCCTGAGTTCGATCAGCTTTGATGGTTTCGCCAACACCTTCTTCTGGCTCTCCGCGGTGGACGTAAATCCACTCGACTATCCCGGCCGCACGGCACTGATGGGCGCCAATACACTTGGGCTTCTGCTGTCCTTTTTGCTGCTTGCAGCACTGTTCCTCGGCGCTGTTTATGCGGGCTGGCTGCTGGCGGGCCGCGCGGGTGATTATGTGCAACTGTGCGGACGGCTGGTCTATGCGCTGATTCCGATCTCGATTGCGTATCACTTCGCGCATTATCTGGGCGATACGTTGGTGAATGTGCAGTATCTGGCGGTGGCGCTGGGTGACCCGCTGCACAGCGGGAGCAATTTTCTGGGCCTTGACCCTGACCGCGTGACAAGCTCCTTTCTCAACACGGCATCGGGCACCTATGCGATCTTCACGGCGCAGACGGCGGCGGTGGTGCTGGGCCATATCGTGAGCGCGGCGGTGGCGCATGCCATGCTTTCGGAAACGGGGCTGCCGCGGCTCAAGGCCCTGCAGCTCGAGTTTCCGCTGGCGATTGCGATGGTGGTTTACACCGCGTTCGGGCTCTGGCTGCTGGCTGCGCCTTCTATTGCCTAGACTCAACTTTCCTCTCCCCCACATGCGTGGGGGAGAGGAAGCAAGAAGAGGGTGAGTGGGGAGAGGAATATGTTGCTAGAGCTGTGATTCGATGGGGAGCCAGGAGATCAGCCGGGCGGGGATGAAGCGGCGGAGCGGGGCTTCGGGTTCGGAGCTGTGGGCGAGCGTGCGGCCATCACGGGTTTCGGTCCAGGTGAGGCGGCCGTCGCGGAGGCTGAGCGCATAGCTGATCTCCGGTTCCATCTGGCTCTCGAAGGCGGATGTGAGATGCCTCGCGAGGTCATCGCAGCGGAACAGCAGGCCCATCTCCGTGTTGATCGAGCGCGAGCGCGGATCGATGTTGAAGGAGCCGACGAAGCCAAGCTCGCCATCAATGACGAAGGCCTTGGTGTGGAGGCTCGCGGTGCGCGAGCCGAAGAGCGAGGCGCGGTGGCGCTTTGGCTCCGGCTTCAGTTCATAAAGTGCTACCCCCGCGGCGACGAGCATCTTGCGATAACGCGCATAGGCGCCGTGGACCGCGAGCACATCCGTGGCGGCCAGTGAATTGGTGAGGATGTGGATGCGCCGCCCCTGCGCGGCCAGCCCTGCGAACGTCTTCGTGCCGGCGGAGCCCGGAATGAAATAGGGCGAGGCGATCAGCAGGCTTTCGCGCGCTGACGTGAGCAGCGCGTTGATCCGCTCGCCCATCCATTCGGACCGCGAGAGGCCCGCCGCCTTCTCCGGCGGATCGGCGATCACCTCGACATCATCCGTCCAGTGGAGCGGCGGTTCCGCGCCGATGCGCAGGAGGTCCGGCTGCTCCTCGAGACGGGCGAGGAGGCGCGCTGCAGCGGGCGAGGAGGCGTGTCGTTCGAGCCTGACCGCGAGCCTGAACCATTGTGGCCGCGCGATCTTCCGGAGCTTGTGGAGCAGGGTGATGGGCAGGGCCGGATCGCTGTTCCAGTAGCGGTCGAAGACGGCTTGCGCCTCGGCGACGCAGGCACCCGCCGCGAGCACGTCAATGTCCTCGAAATTGGCCTCGCGCGAGGCATCGAAATACGCGTCCCCGATGTTGCGCCCGCCGGAGATCAGCACGCGGCCATCGGCGATCCAGCACTTGTTGTGCATGCGGCGCGTGGCGGTGAAATACTTGACGGTCAGTTCGATGCCGCGGCGGAAGGCATCCGTGCGGCTGCGGCTGGGGTTGAACAGCCGGACCTCGATGTTGGGATGGCTGTCGAGTGCGAGGAGCCAGGGATCGAAGCCAAAGGTGTTGATGTCATCGAGCAGCAGCCTCACGCGGACGCCACGGCGGGCGGCAGCCATGACCTCACCCAGAAGAAGGCGGCCGGTGAGATCATTCTTCCAGTAGTAATACTGGAGATCGAGGCTGCGGCCCGCGGCGCGCGCCGTCTCCAGCCGCGCATGGAAGGCGGCGAGGCTCGCTGTGAGCAGCATCAACCCGCTCTTGCCGGCGTGCGCGCGGCTGAGGCGGGCGAGGGCGCGATCAATTGTTGTTTCATCGTCACCGGGCAAAAGCGTATGCGAGGGCGGCCCGTGCTTGCGCTGCGCCACGCTGCCAAACGCATAGACAGCGGCGATGGCCGCCAGCGCCGCGACCACGAGACCGGCTGCGATCAGCGTCCATATGTCGGGCCAGGGGAGCACTCAGTCGTCCTGTCGGTCAGCCTGTCACAAAAATCGTCTTGAACCCGGGGCACGGACTGGGCACTTTGTCATGCTATGCAGCGTGAGTCACCCGGGGCCACGGCAAGGTTCCGGCTGATGGGGATTAATGCACTATGAAACACATCGTTCCCGCCCTGCGGCGGAATCTCTCCCGCAGCGCAGTCCGAGACGCGCCCCTGATCGGCCAGAAACGGCTGTCCCACGCCCCGGCGTCTCCGTCGCTCACCATTTCGGTTGCCTCCTACAATGTGCACAAATGCGTCGGCAACGACGGCGTCTTTGACCCGGACCGCGTGCTCGAGGTGGTGCTTGAACTCGACGCCGACATCGTGGCGCTGCAGGAGGCAGACCAGCGTTTCGGCAGCCGCAGGGGGCTGCTCAATCTCAAGGCGCTGCAGGAGTGGGGTGGCTATGCCTCTGTCCTCGACGAGGGCTCGCGGCGGCTGAGCCATGGATGGCATGGCAATGTCATCCTCTATCGCCGTGGCCGCGTGACCGGCGTGACCAAGATGAAGCTGCCCGGCTTCGAACCCAGGGGTGCCGTGCTGGTCGATTTCGATGTGTCCGGCGTGCCGATCCGCATTATCGGCGCGCATCTGGGGCTTCTCGCCTCCTCGCGCGCGCGCCAGGCGGAGGCGATCGTGGGTGCGGCCCATCCCGTCGATGACCGCGCGGTGATCCTGCTGGGCGACACCAATGAGTGGCGCGTCGGCGGGCGCTCGGCGCTGAGGCCCTTCGATCCGCATCTCTGCGATGTCGATATGGCGATCGCGAGCTTCCCCTCGCGCTTTCCCTTGTGGCCGCTTGACCGCGTCCTCACCAACAAGCATGTGACGGTGCACGAGATGTATGCCGTTGAAACGCCGCGCGCGCGGGCGGCCTCCGACCACCTTCCCGTCAAGGCGGTGATCGGGGTGACCAAAGGCATCGCCGAAGCGGTGCAATTGGGCGAAGGAATGCCTCAGTCCTGAAGCAGGTGGGCGGCGTCCGCGTCGAGCCTCCAGGACACGCCGGCCCCGGGCAGTTCGAGGCTGACGTCGGCCTGCTGCGCACTCCTGGTGACGTCGGTGACGAGCAGCGTTCCGAAGCCGCGCCGCTTGGTGTTCTGAACCGGCGGCCCGACGCTCTCCTTCCACAGGATGCTGACCTTGCCGCCCTCATTCTTCCACGCGATCGAGAGCGTGCCTGAGGCGTTCGAGAGGGAGCCGCATTTGCAGGAATTGGTCGCCAGTTCGTGGAAGGCCATGCCGAGGCTCTGCGCGGCGGCGGGCTTGAGCTGCAGGGACGGTCCCGAGAGCGCGATGCGCCTGCCGAGCAGGTCCCGGAAATGGGAGAGCTGCGAGAGGATGAGCTCCTGAAGATCGATCCCCCTCCATCAATCGCGCACCAGAAGATCATGGCTGGCCGAGAGGCCCTGCAGCCGTTCGCCGAAGCGCTTCACGAAATCGCCGGCCGTGCCGCGCCATGCGGTCTGGCTGGCGACCGACTGCACGACCGCGAGAAGGTTCTTCGAGCGGTGATTTACTTCGCGCATGAGCAGCTTCACGTGCTCCTCCGAGTGCTTGCGCTGCGAGATGTCCATGATGACGCCAACCGCCCGCACCGGCATGCCGGACCCATCGAGCGTGACCTCGGCGCGCATCAGGAGCCACTTGATCTGGCCGTCCGGCATGACATAGCGGAATTCGAATTCGACGAAGCGCTCCCCGCGCCGCCTCGGCCAGCCTGTCGCGCTCGCCCGGATAGTAGCGTGTGCGCACTTCCGCCAGCGAGGGCCGCGCATCCTCGGGGAAGCCGAGGAGCCGGTTCAGCTCGGCTGAATACAGGATGGAGCCCGTGGAGAGGTCGACTTCCCAGATCGCCATGCGGCCCGCGTCGACGGCGAGCTTGAGGCGCATCTGGCTGTCGTCCTTGGCGCGCTCGAGTTCGCGGCGGGCGGTCACGTCCTGCAGCGTGCCGGCATAGCGCACGGCCTTCATGACGCCGTCCACGCGCTGGAAGATGGCGGCGCCATGCGCCGTGATGTGCCTGACCTCTCCGCCCGGCCGGATGATGCGGTAGTCGTAGGGGCTGTTGTCGCGGATCGCAGGATCGAGCGCGCGCGCCGCCTGCGCGGTGGTGAGCGGAAGATCGTCCGGATGGGTGGCGCGGCGGAGCTCCTCCACCGTCACCTCGCCCTCCGGCGGCAAGCCCATTATGGCTCTGGCGCGCCTGCAATAGATGATCCGCCCACTGAGGAGATCCCAGTCCCAGATGCCGATCCCAGCGGCGGAGGCGGCGAGGTTGAGGCGCGCCTCGCTGGCCTGGAGCGCTTCGAGCGATTGCTTGCGCTCGGTAATGTCCTGGATAAGGCCCACCACCTCCAGCGAGCCGGGGGTGCGGGCGCGGTGGATCTCGAACCAGCGGAGATGGCCGTCCGGCCCGGTGTAGCGGAACTCGTCCCGCGGGCTCATTACGCCGCCCGCGACGATGGCGCGGCCGCCCGCCTACAGGAGATGCCTGTCCTCCGAGTAAATGAAGGGCAGGAGCGTTGTGGAGGAAGCTTCGTGGTGGCTGGGGTCAAGCCCCAGCAGCGCATAGAGGCTGTCATCCCACCGGAAGCCTTTGCCGGGCTGCCAACTCCAGAATCCGATGCGTGCGGCGGAGGCCGCAAGGCGGAGGCCTTCGGCATGGAGAGTCGCGTGCCTGTCGGTCATCGATCACGTCCGGACTCCGCCGTCCCTGCCGAACGAAGCGGATTTCCGAGAGATAAGCCCCGTTTGCAGCGGCTGGCAAGCGGTGCATTGACTGAAGTGCCGCATACCGCAACCTTCATGCGCAGGCAGCGAGGGCGGGACAACCCCAAAATGCTAGACCGAAGCTCAGGCCGAGAGATAGCCGCCATCGATGGCGAGCACGGTGCCGGTAACGAAGCTTGCGATGGGCGAGCAGAGAAAGAGGACGCCGCCTGCGATGTCCTCCGGCTTGCCCCAGCGGCCGAGGGGGGTGCGTGAGAGGATGGCGCTGATTCTTGCTTGATCGGCGCGGAGCGCTGCGGTCAAGGGCGTCTCGATCCAGCCCGGCGCCACGGCATTGACGCGGATCCCGTCTGCCGCATAGGAAATGGCGAGCGACTTGGTAAGCTGGCTGATGCCGCCCTTCGACGCCGCATAGCCCGGAACGAGGCCGCCGCCCTGAAAGCTCAACACCGAGGCGGTGTTGACAATGGTGCCGCCGCTCTCCTTCAGCTTCGCGCGCGCCGCGGCGCAGATGCGCATGGTGCCGGTGAGGTTGATGTCCACGACATCGGCGAAGACCTCCGGATCATGCTCCTCGCCGCGCCGGATGATGCCGGCGCAGTTCACCACATGATGGAGGGTGGGGAGCGAAGAGACGAGCCCGGTCACGGCTGCGCCATCGCGCACGTCCAGCACGTTTGTCTTGAGCCCTGGTGCTTCGCGAGTGGCGGCTTCGGCCTCTGCCTCGGAGATGCCCGTTGCGGTGACGATGGCGCCTTCGCGCAGGAAGGCTGCGGCGATGGCGAGGCCGATGCCGGAGGTTCCGCCCGTCACCAGCACATGGCGCGCTTCAAAGCAGCCCTTCGGCCAGAAACCCATGTCGTGGCCCATCAGCGGATGAAATGGTCGACGTAGTCGGCGCCGAGGCCGACGGCCGCGAAATGCGCGCGGCACAGTTCGATCTTGGTGAAGACGTCCTCGAAGCCGAGGTTCTTTCCCCAGGGGTCGACGTAATACATGATGCCGTTGACCTGGAAGTAAGTGATCATCTCCTCCACGTCATCGGGAACGACCAGCGTGTGCGTCTCACCCGGCGGCTCGAAGACATAGCTTCCGGCGGTTGCCTCCCAGTCATGCTCCAGATAGCGCCATCGGCCCTTCAGGACGAAGCCATGCACCGACTGCGGATGGCGGTGGCGGGAGAGGACGCCTGCCTTCCTCACCTTCAGGAGGTTCATCCAGTAGCCCTGGCTGCGGTTGAGGCAGAGCGGACGGAACCACACATTCTCGGCTTGGGGAACCCAAAGGCGATCATCCTCCGGCACGGCGTCCGGGATCACGATTTCGCTCAGCGCGTCCCTGGGGAAAGGAAGCTGATAGGGCATGCGCGCGTGGTCGTCCGGGGCTGCCGGCATGATGGGTCTCCCTGCATATGCGGCAAAGCTTATCCAAGCAGGGGTTTCAACGGAAGTGTCAGCCGGGGTCTGCCAGGAATGCATTTGCCAGCAATACGGAGAGCTTGCGGCCGGTGAAGAAGCCCGTGGCCACAAAGTGGGTGGGAAAGCGCCGCTGGTAGATCACCCGCCGGTCCGGCGTGCTGGCCGTCAGGGTACGGTAGAGCGCGTCGAAGCTCTTCTGCTCCTGCGGGAATGACACAAAGCTGAGCGACAGCATGCCATCGCCGCGGTCGAAGAGCATTCCCTCTTCCGTGCTGCGCTCGCTGTCGAAGCGATTGCGGATGACGAGGAGCTTCGCGCCGGTGCGCGGGTGGGCGTAGTAGCTGTTGCCCAGGCGCTCATAGAAGCGTTCGGCGAGGCCTGTGAGGTGGCCGATCTCATCGAGGTCCAGAACGCCGTCGGCCGGATAGCCCTCGCGGCGCTCGAAGCGGCGGACGGCGTCATAAAAGCGGCGCGTGAAGCCATGCTCGGCCAGGCCCTCTAAGTCGCCCACAGCGATGAGGGCCAGTGTGAGTGCCGTTTGCTGTTCGGACGAGAACCGGTCAAAACGCACCTTTCCCGCCGCGTAGTCGGCCTGTGCCGTCCAGGCCGAGAGGGACAGGATGAGGGCCGCCAGCAGGGCACGGAGCATGGGCGTCATTCCTTTCGCCGCGTCAAGGAACCACGGTCCGGCGGGCGGCATCCTGCGTAAAACGTGCCGAACAGCCATTGGGATTCAGACATGCTGCTTGCGCTTCACGAGGTGACGAAATCCTACGCGACGAGCGAAGGTCCGCTCGCCGTGCTGCGCGGCGTGAGCTTCTCGGTCGCGGCGGGAGAGAGCGTCGCGCTGACGGGCGAGTCGGGAAGCGGCAAGAGCACGCTGCTGCACCTGGCGGGCGGCCTCGACCGGCCGGATGGCGGGGCCATCCGCTTCGAGGGCGAGGACATTGCTGGCCTCGGCGAGGCGGAGCTTGCGGGCTTCCGGCGGCGAAATGTCGGCCTCGTGTTCCAGCAGTTCAACCTGATCCCCTCGCTTGACGTCGCGGCGAACCTCGCCTTCCAGGCGCGGCTGGCGGGCGTGCATGACGCCCGGTGGTGCAGCGTGCTGGCGGAGCGGCTGGGGCTTTCCAAGCTATTGACGCGATACCCCGAGCAATTGTCCGGCGGGCAACAGCAGCGCGTGGCGATTGGCCGTGCGCTGGCGGGGAAGCCAAAGCTGATATTGGCGGATGAGCCCACGGGCAATCTCGACGAGGCGACGGGGGATGTGGTTATAGACCTCATGCTGTCCTTGCAGGCCGAGACCGGCGCGGGGCTGCTGCTGGTGACGCACTCCCTGCGGCTTGCCGAACGGCTTCAGCGGCGGCTGCATCTTGCGGGCGGAAGGCTTGCCTGATGCTGTGGCAGGCTTTCAAGGCACTTCTCTCGCACTGGCGCAAAAGGCCGTTGCAGCTTGCCATGCTGGTGCTGGGCCTGGCGCTGGCGACCGCGCTGTGGTCCGCCGTGCAGGCGATCAATGGCGAGGCGCGGGCGAGCTATGCGCGCGCGGCGGCTGTCGTCGGGCAGGACCGCTTCAGCACGCTGGCGCGCGAGGATGGCGCGCGCTTCAGCGAGAACGCCTATGTGGCCCTGCGCCGCGCGGGTTGGCTGGTTTCGCCCGTGCTCGAAGGCGAGAAGCGGTTTGGAAATGCACGCATTCGCATTCTTGGCATCGATCCATTGAGTATGCCGGCAGGTGCTTCCGAGGCGGATATCGCGGGCGAGGCGATTGGACTTCAGCCCTTCATCATGCCGCCCGGCGTGCTGGTCGTGGCGCCCGAGACCGCGGCCCGGCTTGAGGGCGCTGATACGCCGCCGCTGCGTGTTTCGGATGCGGTGCCGCCGGGAACTGCACTCACCGACATCGGCATCGCTCAAGGCCTGCTGGGGCAGGAGGGGCGCGTGTCACGCCTCATCCTGTGGCCGGATCAATTGCCTTCGGCGCGGCCGCTGGCGGAGGTTGCGCCGGAGCTGATCGAAAAGCCGCCGGTGGTGGAGAGCGATCTTTCACGCCTCACCGACAGCTTTCACCTAAACCTCACGGCTTTTGGCTTCCTTGCCTTCGCGGTTGGGCTGTTCATCGTCTATTCGGCCATTGGGCTTGCCTTCGAGCAGCGGCGCGGCATGTTCCGCACCATGCGCGCGCTGGGCCTGCCGCTGAAGGCGCTGATCCTGCTGCTGGGCGCGGAACTCCTCACGCTGTCCGGTGCGGCGGGGCTCCTCGGCGGGGGGCTGGGCTATGCGATCGCCTCGCTGCTGCTGCCCGACGTGGCGGCGACGCTGAAGGGGCTTTATGGCGCTGATGTACCGGGGAGCTTGTCGCTGAGGCCTTCCGTGTGGCTGTTGGGGCTGGGAATCGCGGTGGCGGGCAGCATGGGATCGGCTGCCGTACAGCTCTGGCGCATCACGCGCATGCCGCTGCTGGCGCCCGCGCGGCCAAGGGCGTGGAGCCTTGCGTCTGAACGCGCGGTGGGATTTCAGGCGCTGGGCGGCTGTGTGCTGTTGATGGTGACGGCTGGCGCCGCGGCGTGGGGATCAGGCCTCGTCGCGGGCTTCGCGGCTTTGGGTGCCTTGCTACTGGGCGCCGCGCTGCTGCTGCCGCTTGTGCTCTCGTGCCTGCTGATGCTGGGAAGCCGCATCGCCAGAGGCGTGGTGGCGCAATGGTTCTGGGCGGACACGCGCCAGCAATTGCCGGGGCTTTCCCTCGCCCTCATGGCGCTGCTTCTGGCGCTGGCGGCAAATGCGGGTGTGGGCACCATGGTGCAGAGCTTCCGGCTGACCTTCAACGGATGGCTGGACCAGCGGCTGGCATCCGAGCTCTATGTCACGACGCGCTCGGTGGAGGAGTCGGAGAAGGTGCGCGACTGGCTGACCCCGCGCAGCGATGCGGTGCTGCCCATCTGGAACACGGAGGTGCAGCTCTTCGGGCAGCCGGTGCAGGTCTATGGCATCGCCGACCATGTGACCTACCGCGACCACTGGCCGATGCTGGAGGCGGCACCTCAGGCGTGGGACGTGATTGCGAGGGGCGAGGGCGTCTTCGCCAATGAACAGCTCGCGCGGCGCGTGCCGCTGGCGCTGGGTGACGAGGTGGTGCTCGAAGGCGGGACGCGCTTGCCCGTGACCGGAATATTTTCCGACTATGGCAACCCCAAGGGCCAGATCCTGATCGGCACGGGGTTGCTCGATACGCTGTACCCGGAGGCGAACCGGCTTCGCTATGCGGTGCGGATCGCGCCGGAGAAGGCGGAAGGGCTTGCGAATGAACTGCGCGAGGCCTTTGCGCTGCCCCGTGAGAACGTCATCGACCAGGCAAGCGTCAAGGCCTTCTCGCTGAAGATCTTCGAGCGCACCTTCGCGGTGACCGCGGCATTGAACGTGCTGACGCTTGGCGTGGCCTTTCTCGCCATTCTCGCGAGCCTCGTGACGCTGGCGGGGATGCGGCTGCCGCAGCTTGCGCCGGCCTGGGCGATGGGAATGACAGTGCGGCGGCTTGCGCTGCTTGAGATTCTCCGCAGCGTGGCATTGGCGGGCTTCACGATGATCGCGGCTGTTCCTGTTGGGCTGGTGCTGGCGTGGCTTCTGCTCGCCGTCATCAATGTGGAGGCCTTCGGCTGGCGGCTTCCCATGCATGTGTTTCCGCTGGACTGGCTGAGGCTTCTGGCGCTGGCGCTGGTGAGCGCGGGGCTTGCCGCGGTGATCCCTGCACTGCGCCTGTTGCGGCTGGCGCCGGCTGAACTTGTGAAGGTGTTCGCGCATGAGCGTTAGAGTGTTTCTGCTGCTTCTGCTTCTTGCCTCACCCGCACTCGCACAGGGCTTCGCGGGGCTGGGGAGCGATGCTGAGGGCTTTGCCATTCCGCAGCAGGGAGCAGCGCTCGAGTTTCCGCGCGATCATGGGGCGCATTCCGATTACCGCATCGAATGGTGGTACCTGACCGCCAACCTCGAAGGCGCGGACGGCACAGCTTACGGCGTGCAGTGGACGCTGTTCCGCTCCGCCCTGGCACCGCGTGAGGAAGAAGGCTGGGCCAGCCCGCAATTGTGGATGGGGCATGCGGCGGTGACTACGGGCGAAAGGCATTACTCAGCCGAACGCCTCGCGCGTGGCGGCATCGGGCAGGCGGGTGTGACGCTCTCGCCCTTCGCCGCCACGATCGATGACTGGAGCATGAGGAGCCGCGCTGCTCCGGGTATGGATGAAATCTCCGCCGTGGATATCCGCGCCGCCGGCAAGGGCTTCTCCTATGCGCTGTCGCTCGATGCGGAAGAGCCATTGGTGCTGCAGGGAGATGCTGGCTATTCCGTCAAGTCCGAGCAGGGGCAGGCGAGCTATTACTACTCGCAGCCTTTCTACAAGGTGAGTGGGACGATTACGGTGGAGGGACGCGAGATCGCCGTGACGGGGCAGGCGTGGTTCGACCATGAATGGTCCTCACAGCCTTTGGGCGCGGACCAGACCGGGTGGGACTGGTTCTCCTTCCACTTTGCGTCCGGCGAGAAGCTGATGGGCTTCCGCCTGCGCGACTCAGGAGATGGCTTCACCTCCGCCACATGGATCAGCGCCGATGGGCGGCCCGAACCGCAGGCGCCGGGCGCACTCTCCGTGACGCCGCTTGAATGGGCCGAGGTGAAGGGCCGCAAGGTGCCGGTGCGCTGGCGTGTGGTGCTGCCCGCGAAGGGCCTCGACGTGACCACGCGCGCGCTGAACCCACAGGCCTGGATGGACACGCAGGTCTCCTATTGGGAGGGCCCGGTGTCCATCGAAGGCTCGCACCCCGGGCGGGGCTATGTGGAGATGACGGGGTATGAGTGAAGACCTAGCTCCCCCTCGCCCCTACATGCGTGGGGGAGAGGAATGACCATTCGCGATCAGATCGCGGGGCTCTTGTAGAGCGTCTTGCCTTTCACGCTGATTTCGACGGGCACGAGATACTTCTGCATGCCCTCGGCACTCATCTTCACGCCAAGGCCGGGGGCCGAGGGGACATTCACTTCGCCATTGGCGTCTGGTGTGAGGTGCGTTTCGCTCATGTCCCAGGCGACGGATTTGGGCGCGAAGGGGTATTCGCAGATGCGGTGGGACTCAAGCCCAGCATAGGGCTGGAGCGAGGCGCAGAGAGCGAGGTGCGACGTGAAGGTGTGGTTGACATAGGTTACGCCATGCCCCGCCGCATAATCCGCCGCGCGCTTGGCGGGGCCGATGCCGCCGATGCGGCCGCAGTCGATCTGGATGAAGCCGACCTTGCCATAGTCAATCAACTGCTGGGCCATGTGAAAGTTGTGCGAGGCCTCGCCGCCCGCGAGCTTCACCTTGCCGCTCTTTGCTGCGAGCGCACCATAGGCGGCATAGGCGCCGCCGAGGAAGGGCTCCTCGAACCACACGGTGTTGACCTCCTCGAGATGCGCGATGCGCTGGGCGGCAGCTTCCACATCCTCGCGGAAGATCTGGCCGGCATCGATCAGCAGCGTGCCGTCCTTGCCGATCCCCTCGCGTGCGGCCTGGAGGTGATCGCGGTCATCCTTCAGCGTGCCGCGTCCGAAGGGGCCCCAGCCGCATTTCACCGCGCGGTAGCCTGCAACGCGCGCCCTGGCGCAGCCTGCCCGCGTTTCCTCCGGCGTGTCGCCGAAGAGCTGCGAGGCATAGGGGAGCTTGGGGTAGGCCTTCTTGTAACCGAGGAGTTCGTAGACCGGCGCGTTGCGCTTGCGGCCCAGCACATCCCACAGCGCCATTTCGATGCCTGAGAAGGTGTGGGCCGCTTGCAGCAGGTCCATGCACTCCATCTCGACCGCGGCAGCCATGGCGGCGATATCCGCAGGAGTCTCTATGGGTTTGCCGAGCACCACGTCACGCACCGGCTTGCAGGCGCCGTGTGACATGGGCATCACGAAGGCGGCAATCGAGACGAGCGGCGAGGCTTCGCATTCGCCCCAGCCTTGGACGCCATCGGCGGTGACGCGCACGACCAGCGCATCCTGGCTGCCATCGCCGATGTCCTCGACCTTGGGCATGGAGAGATAGAAGAAGTCGACGGCTTCGATGGTCATGTCAGTCTCGCTTGGCTGGTGGGTTGGAAGACGCGGAGCGCGATGTGGCCCGTGTAGCTTTGGCCGGGGTCGAGCCGCAAGAGGGGCAGGCCGCGGCGTTTCGCTTCGGCGAGGCCCAATGCACAGGGCGTGGTGCAGGGTTCGATGGCGAGGAGGCGGGTGCAGCCCGCATAGGGTGCAGCGGAAGTCGCCTCCAGCTCATGCCACAGCCAGGCGCAGGGAAAGCGGGTGGCATCCCATGTGAGGTGGACTGCGATGGCATCATCGCGGCGGCGGATCATGGCCCAGGGTTCCTGGAAGCCTTCGAGATAGGCCAGCGAGGCGAAGGGTGTTGAGGGCCGCATGAGATTAGCGCCTTCGGGCGGTGCATATATGGGCTCGATGCGGACGTCACGCGCGCCACTGGTGATCTCGACCGGGCCATCGAGGAGATCGCCGCCGAAACTCGGGTGGTGGCCCCACATGATGTCGGTGGCGGTGTTGCCTGTGAAGGCAAGTTCCTCGTGGATGGACAGCGTGTCTTGCACGAGCGTGATGGTCCGGCGCATCCGCGCGGGGATGACGGCGAAGCGGTGTTCGAGGTGGAGTGCGGTGGGGTTGGAGGACACGACGTCCCACGGGCTGACCGAGGCCTCGCCGTGGAAGCCGTGGAAGACGCCATCGACGGTGCAGGCGTCGCCTGCGTTGGGAAACAGCAGGGGCCAGCCGCCTGTGTAGCGCGTGAGCCACTCGGCTTCGTCTTGGGCTGCAGCGGGGAGGGGTTCGTCTGTGTGGAGCCACGGCACGCGGCCCAGCACCGAAAGGCCGCTGGGCTTGTGGCGGATGTCCGTGATGGTGCCGCCCACGCGCGGGGTGATGCTGACTGACAGGATGTCATTCTCCAGCAGCGTCACTTGATGGCGCCCGACATGAGGCCGCGGATGAACTGCTTCTGGAACAGCACATAGAGGATGAACATCGGCGCGCTGGCGATCACCATGCCGGCCATGGTGAGCGGGACCTGATTGTTGTAGCGGCCCTGGAAGACGCTGATCCCCGCCATCAGCGTGCGCTTCGAGTCTTCCTGCATGAAGATGATGGCGATGAGGAGATCGTTCCACACATAAAGCGAATTGACGACGACGAGCGTCACCAGTGCCGGTGCCGAGAGCGGCAGCAAGACGCGAAGGAGGATGGTGAATTGTCCTGCGCCATCCATGCGGGCCGCCTCGAACAACTCCTTAGGCACGGTGCGGAAGAAGGTGGTGAGGAGATAGACCGAGAAGGGCGTGATGAGGCCCGCATAGATCAGGATCGCGCCGTGATAGGTGCTGATGAAGCCAAGACGCGTGTAGAGCACGAAGAGCGGCACGATCATGACGACGGGCGGCACCGCCATGAGCGAGGTGCTCAACGCCAGCAATGTATCGCGGCCCTTGAATGTCATGGTGGCGATGGCATAGGCGCCAAGCACCGAGACGGCCGTCGACAGCAGCACCGCGCCCGCCACCAGGATCGAGCTGTTCAGCATCCAGAACAGAAAGGGGCTGTCGACCAGCACGGACCGGAAGTTCTCGAGAACCGGCGCATCCGGCAGGCCCAGCTTGTCGATGGCGTATTCCTCGTCCGACTTCAGCGCCGTCATGACCATGTAGATCGTCGGCACGAGCGCCATGAAGGCCGCGAGCAGCAGCACGGCGTGGCGCAGGAGGTTGCCGGGGCTGAGCAGGCGCATCATGCCTCCTCGGCGCGGCGGCGCACGCGGAAGAGGAGAAAGATCAGGACGCCAGTGACGAGGAAGAGCAGGACGGAGGCGGCCGATGCGATGCCGGGCAGGCTCGAGCGGATCAGCGCGTTGAAGATGTAGAGTTCGACAAATTCGGTAGAATTGCCCGGGCCCACGCGGCCGCCAACCATGACATAGACATAGGCGAAGACGGCGGCCAGCATGGTGATGATGCTGATCACCACATAGAATTCGATGACCCCGCGCATCTGCGGCAGGATCACGTGCCACAGGCGCTGCCACCAGTTCGCACCCTCGATCTTCGCGGCTTCGATGGGGGTATCATCGAGGCTCATCAGGCGGGCCAGGAACAGGATGATGCCGAGCGCGGACTCACGCCAGATGATGAGGGTCATGACCGTCCACAAGGCGACGTCCGGCGAGCCGATCCAGTCCAGCGCCATGAAGTCGAGCGAGAGCCAGCGCAGCACCTCGTTCACGGGGCCTGAGAACTGGAACATGCGCTTCATCACCACCGCGATGATGGGAATCGCCAGCACGAAGGGCACGAAGACGATGATGCGGTAGAGCTTCCAGCCCGGCACGCGCTCATAGAGCAGCACGGAGACGATGAGCGAGACCGCCACCATGACCGGGATGGCGAGGAGAAGCTGCAGATTGTGTAGCACCGATTCCCAGAACAGCGGCTGGGAGAGGATGAGCTCATAGTTGCGGAGCCCGATCCACGGCCCATCGATGCCGCGCACCATCTTGAAGCTGTATTCAAAGATCTTGATGAGCGGATAGCCGAAGACGAAGGCCAAGAGCGCCACCAGCGGAGCGATGTAGAGATAAGGGGAGAGGTGGGCGGAGATCATGCGTGGGCCATGCCGGAGACATGTTTCCCTCCCCCTTGTGGGGAGGGATCAAGGGTGGGGGTCCCCGGGCGCAGACGTTTGACAGGCAGACATGCGGGCCCCCCACCCCTGCCCCTCCCCACCGGGGGGAGGGGAACTTCAATGGATGCAATTGGCTGCATGACTCAGCCAGCCGAGAGGTCCTTCACCCACTTCCTGTAGTTCTCGACCATGTCCGGGTTGAAGTCGCGCCATTCCTTGGCGGTGTTGGCCGCGAGTTCGCCGGCCTGTTCGCCGGTCATCTGGCCGGCGACGATCTGCTGGCCGGTGGGGATGGCGGCGCGTTCGTAGAACTGGCCGGGCATCAGGTTGGTCACGTTGGAGATGTTGGGCTTGAGGCCCCAGTTCTCCCACAGTCCGCGCACCGAGGCATCCTGGATGACGCTCGCGTCAAAGGTGGTGTTGGAGGGGAGCCAGCCCGTTGCTTCCCAGAAGCGCTTCAGCTGATCCGCGCTCTGCAGGAATTCGAGGAAAGCTGCCGCTGCCGCGGGATCCTCCGCATTGGTCGAGATGCCGAGGCCCTGCACGTCCACGATGGGAACGCCCGCGAGCTTGCCGGTGCCGAAGACCGGCATGGTCATGTAGCCGATCTTGCCGCCGGTTGCTTTCGAGTCCGCCGGGAGGCGCGTGCCGATGGTCTGGCCGATCGCCACCTTGCCCGCCACCACGAGATCGATGCCGGGATAGAGTTCGAGCGAGGACATGTCCTTGTTGAGGTAGCCCTTGGTCTTCAGCTCCTCGAGCTTCACCCAATGCTGGTGGTACTTGGGATCGCGGAAGTCCTTGTCGCCGATGAAGAGTTCGACGGCTTCACCGAGCGAGTCGAGCTGCTGGGGCAGCGAGTGGGTGATGTACCATTCGCTCCAGTAGCCATCCTGGATGCCGCCGCCCAGAGGCTCGATGCCGGCGGTCTTCAGCTTCTCGCAGGCGGCGAGCAATTCGTCCCAGGTCTTGGGCGGTGCTTCGGGGTCGAGCCCCGCCTTCTCGAACAGCGTCTTGTTGTAGCACCAGAACATCGGCAGCGGGTACCAGCCGGTGCGGTAGATGTCGCCGCCGAAGTGGCTGAGAAGCGTGGGGTTCGAGGCCTGGAGGATGTCATCCTTCACGAGGCCCTTGAGGCCCTTCACATAGCCGAGCCAGACGCTCTCCATGTGATAGATGCCGTTCCAGAGATATTGCACGTCCGGTGCGCTGCCCGCGGCGGCGGCGGTCTGGAACTGCGAGATGACGACGGCCGTGTCCTGCAGCATCGGCTTCACGGTGGCGGCCTTGTAGGCGGCGACCGAGTCATTCACATATTTCTGCAGGCCGGGGAGTTCCTGCTCGCCCCAGTACCAGAAGTCCATCTCCTTGGCCTGGGCCGATGCGGCGCCGGAGAGGCCTCCGAGGGCGGTGCCGCCCGCCAGCATGGCGGAGGTGAGGACGAAATCGCGGCGGTTCAGTCTTGGAAATCCCGGGTTGCTCATGTGGTGCTTCCTTCCAGTGCGGTTTCTTGTTGTCAGAACGTACTCATCAATCCGCCATCGACAACGAGCAACTGGCCCGTCATGTAGCGGCAGTAATCGGACGCGAGGAAAACCACGGTGCCGGAGACATCCTCCGGCAGGCCGCTGCGCCCCAGCGGGATCTTGCGCTTTTCGACATACCACGCGATGAACTCTGGCGTTTGCGTCTCATCGACGCCATTCACGATCGACATCGGCGTGACCATGAAGCCCGGGGCCACGGCATTGACGAGAATGTTGTGGGGCGCGAGCTCGACCGCCATGGACTTTGTATAAGCAATGATGGCGCCCTTCGCCGCATTGTAGGAGCCGCACAGACCGCTTGAGGCGAAGCCCTGAATCGAGGAGATGTGGATGATGCGGCCCGTCTTCTGCGCGGCCATGACGGGCGCCACCAGCTTCGAGCCCATGTAGATCGCCTCGAGGTTGATGGCGATGGTGCGCCGCCATTCCTCCAGCGTGTCATCCAGTATGCTTTTCGTCGATGGATTGATCGCGGCATTGTTGACGAGAACGTCAATGCGGCCGTGACGCGACTGTATCTCATTCACCGCCGCGGCATAAGCATCGTAGTCCGTGACGTCGAGGGCATGGGCGGAACAGGTGGCATCGCCCAGCAGCGCCGCGGTTTCGGCCAGCGTGTCCTTGTTGCGTTCGATCAAGGCCATGACCGCGCCCTCGCGGCTCATCTCGGCCGCAATGGCCCGGCCGAGCCCCTGTCCGGCGCCCGTGACGATACACACCTTACCAGTAAGCAAGCCCATTTGCGTCCGCCTGATTGACCGACTGGACTATAGATTTGTCGGACAAATCGTCAAGCTGTGTTCCCTTCTCCCCTTGGAAAGGCCGCGGGGAGAAGGGAATGACTCACGCAGCGGCGCGCTGATTGATCTGGTCTTCGGCGATCATGCTGAGCTTTTCGTCCGCGGCCTTCTCTTCCTCAAGCGTCTGTTCGAGGAGTTCGGCCATTTCAGTGTTGCCGATTTCGGCGGCCCAGCAGGCCAGCGTGCCGTAGCGGGCGATCTCGTAATGCTCGACTGTCTGGGCCGATGAGATCAGCGCAGCATCCATCGTGTGCGCATGGTCAATCTCGCCCGTCACCTCTTCCGCTTCGTGGATCAGGCCTTCCAGGGCTTCGCAGGTCTTGGCGCTGGCGCGCCGGTCCAGGAGCTCGAAAATCTACTCAAGGCGCTGAACATGGGTTTCGGTTTCCTCGAGGTGCTCTTCCATCGCCTGGCGGAGTTCCGGCGAGCTTGCCTTCTCCGCCATTTTCGGAAGTGTCTTCACCAGCTTCTTCTCGACGTAGTAGAGATCCTTCAGTGTCTCCATGAAGAGATCGTTGAGGTTCTTGACACTCATCTTCGTTCTCCTTGCTTTGTGTTGCAGGAGAACCCCCGGGCCGTGCCGAAGCTCCGGATGAGTCAGGAACTGTTATTCCTCTCCCCCGGAGGAGAGAGGAATGAAGGATGCCGGGTGATCAGGGGTTGACGGGGGCCGTGGTGTTGCCGCCGGTACCAGTGCCCGTGTAGCCATCCTGTGGCGGCTGGGCGGGTGTCGTGCTGCCCGTCGTGTCATCCGCGGTGCCAGGCGCGCTGTCGGCCACGGGGGCCTGCGTGCCGGTGGGGGCGGTGGCCTGGTTCCTGCCCTCAGAGCCCAGATAGAGCGCCACGAGGAAGGCTGCGACGAGCACCGCCGCGACGATGGCGAAAGTGGTGGTGAAGCTGCGGCTGCGGGTGTCCCCGCGGCTGGTGGTTGCGCTGGTGTAGGACGTGCCGCGTGTGCCGTCGCCCGCGAGGTTCACATCATTGTTGTCGCAGGCGCGGGGGATGGGGCGGTCCATCGACCCCAGCGGCTCCTGCATCGGGTTCAGTGCAGGGTCATGCGGCTCATTGCCTGTGGTCGGGCCACGCCGCGATCCGGGAGATATTGCCATGCTGAAACTCCTTCTTGCCTGTTGAAATGGCTGGTCTCGACCCCAATCCTTGGGCGTCCGTTTGGTTTCACATCCGGAACTCGCGCTGGCCCGGCGGCATTGCTCACGCATCATGGACAGGCGTGTGAAGAAGAAGGCTTCCGTGGCGCTGCATGACTATGCGGCAAAGCGCGACTTCACGCGCACCGCGGAGCCCGTGGCGGCACCCGGGCCGCGGAAGTGCGCGAAACTCTCCTTCGTAGTGCAGAAGCATGATGCGCGCCGCCTTCACTTCGACCTCAGGCTGGAGCTTGGCGGCGTGCTTAAGAGCTGGGCGGTGATGCGGGGGCCCAGCATGCGCGCGCGCGTGCGGCGCCTTGCGGTTGAAACCGAGGACCACCCCATGGACTACCGGACATGGGAGGGAGTCATTCTCAAAGGCGAACATGGCGGCGGCACCAAGATCGTGTGGGACCGTGGCACATGGGAGACCGAAGGCAATGCGGCGGCAGCGCTGGCCGAAGGCCGCCTCACCTTAACGCTTCATGGCGCGCGCCTGAAAGGATCCTTCTCGCTGGAGCGCATGAAGGACGAGGGAAACCGCCACAACTGCCTCCTCCTCCTCCAGCGCAGCGATGTGCATGCGTTGAAACGGGGTGAAGCTGAACCCGTCGAGGCGGAGATGACCTCGGTGATCTCCGGCAATAGCAATGACGATCTCGCAGGCGGGGGCAAGCTTCGCGCCGACCACAAGGCGCGGGCGCGCAAGACCTCCACGGTGAAGGCACCGGCGATCTCGAAGATCGCCGGTGCGCGGAAGTCCATCCTGCCGCCCTTCGTGGAGCCGAGCCTTGCCACGCTGGTGGAGCGCCCGCCAGCCGGTGACGACTGGCTGCACGAGATCAAGCATTTCGGCTACCGGATCGCGGCACGGATCGATGGCGGGGCCGTGCAACTGCTGACGCCCAAGGGACTCGACTGGACGAAGCGCTTCCCCACAGTCGCCAATGCGCTGAAGGCGCTTCCCGCCAGGGCCGCATTGATCGATGGCGAGATCGTGGTGCAGGACGAGAACGGGCACGCGAGCTTCAGTGGGCTGCAGTCCGACCTCAAAGCCGGCCGGATGGTCTATGATGCATTCGATTTGCTGCATCTCGACGGGTTCGATCTGCGCGGTGTGGCTCTTGCGGAGCGGAAGCGGCTGCTGGCCGAGCTGATCCAGGGATCCGCCTCCACTTTCGCGCTGCGCTTCAATGACCATCTGGAGCAAACGGGAGAGGGCATTCTCGTGGAGGCCTGCCGGCTCGGGCTGGAGGGCATTGTCTCCAAGCGCAATGACTATCCTGATGTGCCAGGCCGGAGCCAACACTGGCTCAAGTCAAAATGCATGCTGCGGCAGGAATTCGTGGTGGTGGGATTCCTGCCCGCGAGCGACCGGAAGAACGCCGTGGGCTCCCTTGTGCTGGGCTACTACGACAAGGGCAAGCTGATGCATGCGGACAGGGCGGGGATGGAATACTCCGCGGCGGAGGCTGCTTCTCTGTTCCAATTGCTCGCGCGGCTGGCGGGTCCCAAACCCGCATTCGCCAACAGCGTCGCACGGACCGCGGCGAAGGACGTGGTGTGGGTGAAGCCGAAGCTGGTGGCGGAGATCGAGTATCGCGGCCGCACGTCCGACGGGCTTCTCCGCCAGGCGGCCTATGCGGGGCTGCGCGAGGACAAGCCTGCGGCTGAGGTGGTGCTCGAAGAGGGCATGAGCTTCATTCCGCAGCTTGAGGCGCCGCTTCCTGATCCATTCCGTTTTTCGCATCCCGAGCGCGTGCTGTGGCCGGATGCAGGGATCACCAAGCAGGAACTGGGCGATTACCACAGCGCGGTCGAGCGCTGGATCGTGCTGCAT